>JALREG010000195.1 GCA_023253905.1 Burkholderiaceae bacterium | reverse complement strand
ATGATGGCGGACAAGAAACGCATGGGACTCCTTCTGGGGGCGCTGATGCGCCCTATCTGCGATCTAGCTTTGTCGACAAGATGACCGATGTCTCGATCCGCGTGATGCCGGGGATCTGGCCGATCTCGTCGATCAGCCGGTCCATGGCCTCGGAAGACCCGGTCTTGACCTGGGCGATCAGGTCGAATTTTCCACTCACCGTGTGCAGCGTCTCGATCTGCGGGAAGCGGGCGAGCATGCGCAGCGCAACAGCCGAGACCAGCACAAAAAACACCGAGACCACCGCAAAGCTCAACGCGGGTGACACATCGGAGACGCCAAGGAAGCCGTACCGGAAGCCGTCAACCATGTAGAAAAAGGGGTTGAAGTGCGACAGCGTCCGCCAGAACGGCGGCAGGGATTCCGCCGAGTAGAACACCCCAGCGAGAAACGTAAGCGGCATGATGATGAAATTCTGGAAAGCCGCGATCTGGTCGAATTTGTCGGCCCAAACTCCACCGATCACGCCCATTGTACCGAGGATGGCGCTGCCGGCGAGCGCGAACGCGAGGATCCAGAGTGGCTGTGCAAAGCGCAGTTCGGCAATCCAGAAGGTGCACAAAAACACGCCCAGGCCCACCGCCAGTCCGCGAAACATGGAGGCCAGCACATAGGCACCAAACATTTCCCAGTGGGTAAGCGGCGGCAGCAGAACAAAGACGATGTTTCCGGTGATCTTGCTCTGAATCAGCGAGGACGATGAGTTGGCGAAGGCATTTTGCAGAACGGACATCATCACCAGACCCGGCACCAGGAACGACACATAGTCGACCGTACCGAAGATCTTCACCCGCTCGCCGAGCGCCTGAGAAAAGATCAGCAGATAGAGAAGCGATGTGAGCACTGGCGCTGCAACGGTCTGTACGCTCACCTTCACGAATCGCAGCGTTTCCTTATAGAGCAGGGTGGGAAATCCGCTCGTGGTCATTGGCGGCCTCCCTGGAGGCTGGCATCGGCGCCGTGCTCCTGCTGCATCACCCGGACAAACACGTCCTCGAGATCGGTGTGCGCGAGTTCCATCTCCTCGATGCGACAGCCGGCTTCGCGAAGTGCCGCGAGCACCGGTTCAAGCGACTCGTAGCGTTCCAACTTCAGCTGCACGCGCTCGACACCCGCGATGGGTGAATCAGCGACCGCCGCCACCCGGAGCGGGTGAAGCGCAGGCGGCAATGGCGCACCGGACAGCCGGAGCGTCAGACGCCCACCGGAAAAGTCACGCAGTAGCTCAGCCGTGGGCGCAAGCGCAACGATACGGCCCGCCTTCAGCATCGCGATCCGGCCGCAGAGTTCCTGCGCTTCTTCGAGGTAGTGCGTGGTGAGCACGATGGTGTGCCCCGCCCGGTTCAGCTGCCCGATGAACTCCCAGAGGGTTCGCCGCAGCTCCACATCGACGCCAGCCGTGGGCTCATCGAGCACGATAACTGGCGGGCGATGCACCAGCGCCTGAGCAACCAGCACCCGCCTCTTCATGCCACCGGAGAGCGCCCGCATGTTGGAGTCGGCCTTGTCGGCGAGCCCCAGCCGCTCAAGCACCTCTGCGATCCAGGGATCAGCGCCCCGGACGCCGTAGTAGCCCGCAGTGAGCTTGAGCGTTTCGCGCACGGTGAAAAATGGATCGAACACCAGCTCCTGGGGAACGACGCCCAGCATTCGCCGCGCCTGCCTGAAATCGGCGACCACGTCGTAGCCCATCACCTTGCAGGCGCCCTCGCTGGCACGCGAGAGCCCCGCGATGATTGAAATGAGCGAGGTTTTACCCGCACCGTTGGGCCCCAGGAGGCCAAAAAACTCGCCCTCGCCGATCGAGAGCGATACGCCGCGGAGCGCCTCGAAACGACCATAGCGCTTGACCACATCGCGGATGTCGATAGCGGGCTTCACGGGGAGGGGCGCGCGCAGCAGGTGGCGCGCAACGATTCACACTTCATCGAAGATCAGGGACTCCACCCCATAGAGGCTCGCAAGCTTTCGGAGCTTGTCGGGCGCGTTCACGCAGCGCAGTCGCGAGCCATCGCGACGGGCCCGGCGCGCTGCAAGCAGCACCGATAGCGCCGACGAATCAAACTCGGTTAGCGCGGACAGGTCTACCCACTGCACGCCGCCTTGCAGCGCCGCACTCAACGCCGTCAGTACGTCGGTCGCCTCGGCGTGAGTCAGGCGCTGCGGCAGACTGAACGAAGAGGCTGTGTTCACAGGGTGGGCAAAGGTTGAGATTTCAAGGGCTTCAACTGCGCGAGGCGGCCTCGAATTGCCGATTCTTGTCCGACAGGCTGCGGATCAACCCATCGATGCCCCGCGCACTCACCTCCTGGGCGAATTGATCACGGTAAGTCTGAACGATCCAGATTCCGAGCACATTGACGTCATAGATCTTCCAGGCCCCGCCCGCTTTCTCAAGGCGGTAGTCGATCTGGATGGGGTCGCCGCGTCCGCCCACGATTTCGCTGCGAACGATCACCTCGTCGGCGCTTGCATCACCGCGGAAGGGGCGCACTTTCACCTGCTTGTCGCCCACCTGCGAGAGCGCGCCTGAATAGGTGCGCAGTAACAGCGTGCGGAATTCGGCAATCAGCGCCTTTTGCTGGTCAGCGCTTGCCTGACGCCAGGCGCGGCCCACCGATAGCGCGGTCATGCGTTCGAAGTTCACGTGCGGCATCACCGCCGAGTCGACGAATTTCGAAACCTGCTGAAAGTCGCCCGACTGCACCGTCTTGTCAGACCGGATGCGGTTGAGGACGTCGTTACTGAGTGATTCAACAAAACGATCAGGCGGCGTCTGGGCCGAAGCAGACGACACCAGCGAGAAGAGCGCCCCCACGGACAGCACGCCGGGGATGATCGCGACTGAAAGCAGCGCCGCGCTCGCGCAGGCCACCACACGCTGCCGCAAACGAAGATAGCGCGCAGGGTTCATGCCAATCACTCCTTGGGCTCAGGGGGATTACCGTCGTAGACCTGATTCTGGCGGCGCTGAAGATAGGCATTACGAATGAACGAGTAGCGATCAAGCGCCGCGCCTTCGATCAGCCGCTCCATGGGGAGGAGCGTGGCGCGGTTATCCACAAACCGCATCGCCGTGAATACAGCAAACTCTTGCCCATCAGAGATCCGGCGCGATGGATCAAAGCCGATGTCGCCGATTCGGCCAATGCCATCACGCACGCTGGACGGGCCAAGAAAGGGCAACACCAGATAGGGGCCCGCGCCAACCCCCCACACGCCGAGCGTCTGGCCAAGGTCTTCATTGCTGCGCGCCAGTCCCAGCTCAGTGGCTGGATCGTCGAGGCCGAGCGTGGTCAGTGTGTTGAATGCGAAGCGCGCCACGTCCGAGGCCGCAGCGGCGGGCTTGCCCTGGAGCAAATTGTTCACCGCGTTCCAGGGCTCAAGGAGGTTGCTCACAAAATTGCGGAACAGGCGGCGCGGGGTTTCGGGCACCACATCGACATAGACCTGTGCCAGGGGTTTCAGCACCGCGCGATCAAGCGCTTCGTTAAATCCGAAGACCGCGCGATTCATCGACTCGAGCGGATCGACAGGGGAATCCGACTGCGCCTGGACCGGCAGCGCAAGCGCTAACAGAAGCGCAGCCGCAAACCCCATCAAGCGGCGCGCACCAAGTTGGAACCATGTTTGGATGATCACTTCTTCTCGCCCTCGGCCGCACTCTTGTAGAGGAACTGGCCAATGATGTTTTCGAGCACCACCGCTGATTGGGTCAGGGTGAGTGTTCCGCCCGGCGCAAGCAGCGCGGAGTCGCCACCCGGTTCAAGCCCGATGTACTGCTCGCCCAACAGCCCCGCCGTGAGGATCTTGGCCGAGGTGTCCTTGGGAAACTTGTAGCGCTGATCGAGCTCCAGCCGCACCACCGCCTGGAAGGTTTGCCCATCGAGCCCCACCGACACCACGCGGCCTACCACGACACCTGCACTACGCACCGCCGCGCGCGGCTTAAGCCCGCCTATGTTGTCAAACTTGGCCACCACCTGGTACGTCTCGCCCAGGCCGAGGCTGCTGCTCATGTTGCCGGCGCGCAGTGCCAGAAATACCAGCGCTGCGAACCCGAGCAGCACAAAGAGCCCCACCAGTACATCGACACCTTTGCGATTCATTGCCTTACTCTCCCGTTCCGTCTGGAACGACCTAGCTGAACATGAGCGCCGTCAGGATGAAGTCAAGCGCAAGAATGGCAAGCGAGGCCACCACGACCGTGGTGGTGGTGGCGCGTGACACGCCCTCGGGCGTGGCCTCGGCCTGATAGCCCACGTAAAGCGCGACGAACGCCACCGTGAACCCGAACACCACGCTCTTCACGACGCCGTTACCGACATCACGCAGCCAGTCGACCCCGCCCTGCATCTGCGACCAGAAGGCGCCCGCGTCCACGCCGATCATCTCGACGCCCACCACATAGCCGCCCAGCACGCCGAGCGCCGAAAAGAGCGCCGCGAGCAGCGGCATGCAGATCAGCGCCGCGGCAAAACG
>JALREG010000136.1 GCA_023253905.1 Burkholderiaceae bacterium | reverse complement strand
GGCTTTCTCGGGATAGCGACGCGCGGTGATATCGAGATTGTCCCAGAGCGTGGTTTCGCAGCGCGGCAGTTGCCAAGGTACGCGCGCGGGCCAGGCGGCGCGATGCGCGGCAGGAACCTCAAACAAAGGATGCATGGCAGGACCTCCTGGTGAGCAACGTCTCATCACACGCCGGAGCGATTCTGCCCGATCCGACACTGGAGCTGCACCGATGCGCAGGGCGTGCGAAGATCATGGAGTATGCGGTCAGCCCACCTGGGGAATAGACCGCGGTTCCCGACACGATCGTCCCCTGCCAGTCCGATCCGCGAGCATGGGCCCAAAGCGCTCCGTATTGCCACCATGACGACCGACGCTGTTAACCCCGACTTTGAGCCCGGCTTTTCACCCGGCTTTTCACCCGATTGGGATCAGCCGGTCCGTTATATCGAGCGCACCCATCGCTGGTACCAGACGCTGGGCTACGGCGCGCCGTACCGGTATGCGCACTATCAGGATGTGCCGTTCACGCCCCTGGCTGCGCCCCTCGCCTCGCTAAGACTCGCGCTCCTCACCACGGCCGCGCCCTACCGCGCCGAATGCGGCGACCAGAGCGTGCGGGCGCCCTACAACGCAGCGGCCAAATTCTTTGAGGTCTACGCCGGCTCAACCGACGCCAACCACGATCTGCGTGTCTCGCATGTGGCCGTTGATCGCGACAATCTTGTCGATGACCCGAACCTATGGTTCCCGCTGCCTGCCCTGCGGCGGGCACGCGACCGGCAACGTATCGGTCATCTCACCGCAAACTTTATCGGCGTGCCCACCAACCGCAGCCAGCGACACACCATCGAAACCGATGCGCCGGAGGTATTGAGGCGTCTGCGTGCTGAAGGCGCGCAGGCCGCCGTGCTGGTCGCCAACTGTCCCATCTGTCATCAGACCCAATCGCTTACCGCCCGCCATCTGGAGGCGAACGGCATTCCGACTGTCGTGATGGGCTGCGCACGAGATATCGTCGAGCATGTGGGCATACCAAGATTTCTGTTCAGCGATTTCCCACTGGGTGCTGCCTGCGGGCGGCCGTTCGATCTGCCTTCGCAGGAAGCCACGCTCGAACTCGCGTTACGCGTGCTGGAGTCGGCACCCGCGGCGCGCACCACCGTGCAGAACCCGCTGCGCTGGTCCGGTTCGCCCAACTGGCGACTGCGCTACATGAACCCGGATCAACTCTCCGCAGCCGACATCGCTCAGCGGCGCGCAGCGCACGAACAGTCTCGCGCCATCGCGGCCGGGCTGCGGCGCGATACCGCCTGAACCCAAGCCTGCTACCCGGCCAACGTCCCTCTACATCCCCCTCGCCGCCACCATGTCAAATCTCGCTCAGTATCTTCTCAATCGCGCGCGCAGCCACCCTGCATCGCCCGCCGTCACCGGCGACGGTCGCACCCTCAGCTTCGCCGAGCTCAGCGAGCGCGTGCTAAGGCTTGCCAGCGCGCTCCGCGGCAGGTTAGGGCTTGCCGACGGCGACCGGGTCTTGATCTGTATGGAGAATCAACCCGAATTTTTCGAGCTGCTCTTTGCGTGCTGGGCGGCTGGGTTGTGCACCGTACCCGTCAACTCCAAGCTGCACCCGCGCGAGGTGAGCCATATCGTGGGTGACGCGGGCGTGCGCGCAGTCTTTACGACCGATCGACTGGTGGCCGATCTGGCACCTGAACTTGCGCAGCAGGCACCGACACCGAGCATCACCGTGGTCGGCAGCACCGCCTATCTCAGCCTTCTCAACGAACCGTCAGGACGCTGTGTTGAGCGCGCGCCAACCGATATTGCGTGGTTGTTCTACACCAGCGGCACCACGGGTCGCCCCAAAGGCGCCATGCTTTCGCACCGCAACCTGCTCGCCATGTCATGGATTTATTCCGCCGATATCGAGCATGTGGAGCCAGGCGACACCAAACTCCACGCCGCGCCACTCTCCCATGCTTCCGGCCTCTATGGTCTGCCCCATCTCTTTGCGGGGGGGCATCAGGTGGTCCTGCCTGGATTCGAGCCCGATCTGGTGTTTGACGCCTTCGAACACTACCCTCGGGTCACCATGTTCGCGGCACCCACCATGGTCATCCGGCTGTTGCAGTCGCCGTCGGTACGTGCACCCCACCGAGGGCTTCGCACCCTCTACTACGGCGGCGCGCCCATGTATGTGAGTGATCTGCAGCGGGCGCTCGAGGTCTTCGGTCCGCGGATGTGGCAACTCTACGGACAGGGTGAGAGTCCCATGACCCTCACCGGACTTGCCAAACGTGATCATGCGGGCGATGGCGGCGCAGACCACCTCGCGCGGCTGGGCTCCGTGGGGGTCGCTCGGACCGGCGTGGAAATCCGCGTGGTGGGCGATGATGGCCACGACCTGCCCACGGGCGAAATCGGTGAGGTGGTCACGCGAAGCGATTGCGTGATGGCGGGCTACTGGAACAATCCCGACGCCACACGGAACGCGCTCCGAGGCGGCTGGCTTTGGACGGGCGACGTCGGCTCGTTTGACGAACGGGGCTATCTGACACTGCGTGACCGTTCGAAGGATCTGATCATCAGCGGCGGCAGCAATATCTATCCAAGGGAAATCGAGGAGGTGCTGCTGCGTCATCCGGCCGTGCTCGAATGCTCGGTTGTGGGCGCCCCGCATGCCGAGTGGGGCGAAGAGGTGGTTGCATTCGTGGTAAAGCGACCAGGCACCGAGGTGTCGGGCGAAACACTGGACGAACTATGCCTGTCGCACATTGCACGCTTCAAGCGTCCCAAACGCTATCTCTTCACCGACGCATTGCCTAAGAACAACTACGGCAAGGTGCTGAAAACCGCGCTCCGCGAGCAACTCAGGGCCGGTGCCTGAGCCAGCGCCCGCGCAATGACGGCCTCCACGCTTTCCGCAGGTCGATTTCGATTCGAGTGCCAGCGGCAACCGGTACGCGGCGCGCGCGGCGTAGCGGTGACCAATCATCCGATCGCCTCTGGCGTGGCGATGCAGATGCTCCTTGAGGGCGGCAATGCCGCCGATGCCGCGGTCGCTGCGCTGTTTGCGCTTGGCGTGGTCGAGCCCATGATGGTGGGGGTCTTGGGCGGTGGCCTTGCGCATGTGCGACTTCCTGGTGGTGAACATATCATCCTGGATGGGCTTGGCTGCGCCCCCCAGGCGGCACACCCTGCGCTCTATCAGCCCATTAACTCATCCAATATCGCCGAGCGCCGCCTCACGGTGGACCGCGCCAACGAGCTTGGCGCACTCGCCGTGGCCGTACCGGGCGCACTCGCAGGCTGGTGTGCGTGTCTTGAGCGCTTTGGCCGCATGTCGCTGGCCGATGTCATGCAGCCCGCTATCCGCCTCGCCGAGCGCGGGTTCCGTGTCACGCCTTATCTCGCGACCAACGTGACCGAGCAGGCGGCCGCGCTCGCCCGCCAGCCGGCGCTTGCTGCGCTGTTTTTGCCCAAAGGCCGCCCTCTCGAGGCGGGTAGCGTGCTGCGCCAACCCGAGTGCGCTGAAACGCTTGCCTTGATCGCGCGCGAGGGACCTTCAGCGCTTTATCAAGGGGCGCTAGGCCGCACGCTGGTCGGATCACTCGCTGGTGCGGGAGGCATCATGACGGAAGCCGACCTCGCCCATTACGCAGTTCGTGACCGAATACCGATACGAGGAACCTACCGGGGCCATGAAATCATCGGGCCGCCGCCGCCCGCCTCCTCAGGCGTCCATATCGTTCAGATGCTGAACGTGCTCGAAGCCTTTGATTTGCGCGGGGCGGGGTTCGGGTCAACGGATGCCACGCATTGGCTGGCAGAGGCCATGGCACTCGCCTTTGCCGATCGCTCGGTGGCCACTGCCGACCCCGATTTTGTTGATGTGCCGGTGACGCAGCTCACCTCCAAGGCGTATGCGGCCGCGCGCGCGCGCCAGATCGATCCCGTACGCAGGCAAGTGTGGGCCAGCGGACTCGCCCACGCATCGGAATCGTGCGACACCACCCACCTCACGATTGCGGACGCCGAGGGCATGGTGATCGCCAGCACCCAGACACTGAACGGCGCGTTTGGTGCCGCCATGATGATCGACGGCACCGGGCTTCTCGCCAACAACTACATGTACAACTTCGATCCGCATCCTGGCGGCGCACTATCGGTGGCGCCGGGCAAGCGCGTCTTCACCTCGATGGCGCCCATGATGCTGCTGCAGCAGGGGCGGCTGCGGGTGGCGCTGGGGCTACCTGGTGGATTGCGAATTTTTCCTTCGGCCATGCAGGCAATCGTGAACCTGGTGGACCATGGCATGAGCCTCCAGGAGGCGCTCGAAGCACCACGTATCTTCACAGAAGGCGGCGAGCTGGAAATCGAAGCGCCGCTTGCTTTACATACCGGCGCGGCCCTGGCTGAGCGAGGCCATGCGGTGCGGAGCGTTCCCCGCATCGCGGGCGGCATGAACGCCATCAGCTTGGATGACGACGGCATGATGACAGGTGCCGCCTGCTGGCGCGCCGATGGCACGCCGGTTGCAAGCTCGGGCGGACTCGCGCAGGCGGGCACCGGATTCTCCACCTCCTGACACCGGGCCCGCATCGCCCGAGACTTGTTCGCCACTTCCCGGCATGGAGCCATGCCG
>JALREG010000130.1 GCA_023253905.1 Burkholderiaceae bacterium | reverse complement strand
CGTGGTGACCGCGCCATTTGGGGTGGCCTACATCGAAACCCGCTTCGAATCGCTGATCGGTGCCTACGCGGTCGCGCAACTCGCGGCGGAGCATTACCGGCGCTTCGATGCGATCGTGGTCGCGGCCTTTGGCGACCCGGGGCTCCCGGCCTTGCGAGAAGTCGTCCCGATACCCGTGGTAGGGATGAGCGAGGCTGCGTTTGCTTCAGCCAGCCTGATCGGCCAGCGGTTTTCCATCATCGCCATTTCGTCGCGAATTACGGCCTGGTATCGCGAGACCGTTGAGCGCTGCGGGCTTGCCTCACGACTCGCCAGCATTCGCGCGCTCGACCAACCCCTGGCCGACATCGGCTCGGTTCAGACCGATCAGGCGGCACAGTTGCTGGCGCTCTGCGAACGCGCGGTGCGTGAAGACAGCGCTGATGCGCTGGTGATCGCGGGTGCGCCGCTTGCCGGCCTCGCAAGGCAGATTCGAAATCAACTGCCCGTCCCTGCGGTCGACGGGGTCTCGTGCGCAGTGGCCCAAGCGGAGGCGCTAGTTCGCCTCGCGCCACCGCAGGCAAGAGCGGGAAGCTTTTCACCGCCCCCGCTCAAGCCCCACCGGGGCCTTCCCGAGTCGATCGGGCGATTGCTCGAATCGCGAAAATCGTTGAACGACACTGCGCGCTAGTGCGCGCGTGCTCGCCGTACCCATCATAGCCTCAGGAGAAACACCGATGAAGCACCTCCACCTGCCGCGATGGCCTTCCGCCGCCGGGCATATGCTGGTCGCCGCTGCCGCGCTCATGGTCGGGTTGCCTACAGCTACTTGCGCGCAGACTGCCTCCGCCTATCCCACCAAGCCCATCCGCATGGTGATTCCCCTCGCAGCCGGAAGCGCGGTCGACAACGCGGCGCGCGTGCTCACCCAGAAGATGGCCGAGGGGCTGGGACAGCCGATCGTGGTGGAGAACATCGCGGGCTCCTCAGGGCTGATCGGCGCCGAGCGCGTGGCCCGCGCCGCCCCCGACGGCTATACCCTGGGGGGCTTTAACGACAGCGTGCTCACGATGATTCCGCACATCTTTCCCAAGATGCCGTGGAACGCACTCACCGACTTCGCACCCCTGTCACTCGCCGCCACCATTGAATGGGGCATGGTTGTACGCCCCGAGTCGCCGCTGCGCTCGGTGGCCGATTTCATTGCGGCAGCGCGCGCCAACCCTGGCAAACTCAACTACAGTTCGGGCGGCAATGGCAGCCCGCAGCACATCGCGATGGCGCTCCTCGCAAGCAAAGCGCAATTGCAGATGCTTCACGTGCCCTACAAGGGGGCCACACCGGCTGCTGTCGCCGTGGCATCCGGTGAGGTGGATGCGGCCATGCAAGGGCTTGGTACCGTGACGTCACTCATTCAGTCGGGCAAGGTTCGGCTTCTTGCGGTGTCCACGCCTAAGCGGCTCGCCCAGTATCCCAACGTACCAACGGTGGATGAATCAGGCCTGCCCGGCTATTTCTTCAATTCATGGTTTGCCATGGTGATGCCAGCCGGAACGCCCCAGCCAGTCATCGATCGACTGCACGGTGAGATGCAACGCGCGCTCGCCGACCCACCCACCCGCGAACGACTGGTGGGATTCGGGCTCACGCTTCGAGGTTCGTCGCCCGACGAACTGGGTACGGCTACCCGCGCCCAGTTCGAGCTCTACCGAAAGCTGATTCAGGACCACGGCATCAAGCAGGACTGATTGCGCGGGTTAGGCAGACCTTAACTTGACGCCCCGGTCGCCCTGGGGGCTAGCCCGCTTTCTAACGCTCACCCTCGATCGGCTGCGGCATGTCGCGCCGCCCGGTAAGCGAACACCATCGCAGGTCCCAGAGTGATACCTGGCCCGGGGTAGTGCCCGCCCATGACCGAGCTCATGTCGTTGCCGCAGGCGTAGAGACCTTCGATGGCGACGCGGCGACCGTCAAGCACCCGGCCATCGGCATCGGCGAGCAGGCCGACACTCGATCCAATGGGCGCGGGAATGACCCGGACCGCATAAAACGGCGCAGCCTCAATCGGGCGGAGACAGCGATTGGGGGCCGTGTCGGGGTCGCCGTTGTAACGATTGAGCGCAAGGTCACCCTTGCCGAACGCCCGATCGCTACCCGCTTTTGCATCCTCGTTGTAGTGCGTCACCGTCCACCGGAGCGCCTGCGCATCAATTCCGGTTTTGCCCGCCAGCGCTTCGAGCGTAGCCGCGGAAACAAGATACCCCGCGCGTTCGAAGGCAGGCAGGTGCTGCCACACAGGATGAATGACACCCAACCCAAAGTCCCGAACAAACGCGCGGTCACAGATCAGCCAGGCATGAGGCATTCGCAAATCAGGACTGGCCGCAAAGAGCGCGCTCACGAAATCGTGGTAGGAGTTTCCCTCGTTCACGAATCGTTTCCCATCATCGCGCACCGCAATCAGTCCCGGTTTTGGGCGATCGCGGATGTGGGGATAGATGACCGGGGGCAGGCCCGACCGATCAAGGCGGGAAGCAGGCATCCAGAAGAACGGACTGTCGTGTCGTGTGTCCAGTACAGCACCAATGGCTAACCCAGCGTCAAGGCCGTCGCCCGTATTGCCATCAAAGGCAAGCGACCAGGGCAGGTCACGCCCAGGAAGCAGGCGCTCTCGCCATGACGCGCTCGATGACGGGCCACCCGTTGCGAGCACGACACCACGGCGGGCGCGGACACGTCGCACACCTGAACTCGCCTGCACGGTTGCGCCCAACACACGCCCGCCTTCCACCCAGAGGTCCTGCAAGGCGGTGTTCAGCGCCACCCTGCCACTCAGGTTTCTGTAGCTGTAAAGAAGCCGCCCGACCAGCGCATTACCTAACAACAGGCGAGTGCCGCGCCGATAGCTGAGCCGATCGCGCGCGTAGCGGCCCACGATACGAGCCGCAATGCGCAGCGACTGTAACGATCGCCAGGGTCGAATGAGATGACGAATCTCGTCGCGTCCGACCATCATTCCACCCAGCACCATGAATTCATCGCGTGGGGGGCGCAGCATTGCGAAATCCGCGCCGAGCAGTCGCCCGTCAAAAGGCAGCGGCGAGAGCGCGCGGCCGCCTTGGGCACCGCCCGGACGCTCCGCGTGATAGTCGGGATAGGGTGAGTTGGCCTTGAATCGTACTTCGGTCTTCGACTCCAGGTAGTCGAGCATCGCAGGGCCACTGGTGAGCAGCGCCTCACGTAATTCAGATGCGCCGTCGTTACCAAGCTCGCCCTCGAGATAACGGCGCGCTGAGTCCAGATTGTCTGGCGTTGGCGTCAACTGGCTCTGATGACTCCCCGGAATCCAGATGGTTCCACCCGATGTCGCCGTCGTGCCGCCGATCAACGGGGTCTTCTCGCAGAGCAGAACGTCTAAACCCTCAAGGCGCCCAACCAGTGCCGCACAAAGCCCCGCCGCGCCAGACCCAAAAACCAGCCAGTCGACTTCTTCATCGGTTCGGGTCGGCTTATCCACGCGGCTTAAACTGCAGAAATCCCATGCGCCTGGAGATAGGCGACGCATCGGCTCCGAATCAGGGCGGCACGTTCAGCGGGCGGCAGATGGCGATCCTGAAGGGCGGGCACTTCGAGTTCGATCTCGGCTGCTATCGGCAAGGCGCGTAGAAAACCAAGGATAGGAAGATCACCGTCACCAGGGTAACGGCGCATCGTCCGCGCCTCAGAAGCTGGATCGACCCCAACAGGCGGGTCCCGTGTCGCATCACAGAGCTGGGCGATACAGACCTCATGCGAGGACAGCTCATCAACTTCCGCCCACGAACTGCCACCGCGTTGCAGATGCAGGGGATCAAGCATCAGCCCGAGAGCGGGAGATCCCACCTGACGCAGCAACTCGCGGGCCCCGGAAAGTGTCCGACAAGCACTGTAGGAAACCGTTTCGATCGCTATCCGTAAGCCCGCAGCCTCGGCTTCCGCCGCATACGCGCCAAGGAAGTCGGTCAACGCGCTGTCCGGATCGCGATAAATGCAGGCGATCAGGGTGGCGGCACCCAGCTCGACCGACGCCTCAATGACCGGTCGCAGATGCTCCAGTGTGACCTCGGGATAGAGGTGAAAGCTCGAGACATTCGACAGTGACAGCCCGTGATCGGCCAGCGCCCGGGCAAGCACCCGACGAGCGGCACGGTCGTTGACCGACTCGAATGACCACGACTCGTCGGGCCGCCTGGCGGTCAGCCGCACGCCCACCGATTGGAAACCCGCGCGCCCTGCGGCGAGAACGATGTCAAGCGGTCCAACGTCTGCAAGACACAAATAGCCAAGGGTGAGCGTGTGGTGGGCCACGGGATTGTCAGTATTCATGCGCGCAGATCCTCCGTCACCACGCGAATGGCTGCGAACCGGCCCGCGCGACGCCCCGACTAATCAAGCTTCAGCTTGGCAGCGTCGATCAGCACGCCATTTCGCGCGCTGAACGATCGCATGAGACGACCCAGTGCCTCCGGCGACGTGTCCTCGGCCGGAACCAGCCCCATGTTTGCGAAGCGATTAAGCATGTCCTGGTCCTGCATGATCTGGCGGATTGCCTGCGACAACCGCTCGATCGCTTGCCGCGGCATATTGGCCGGCCCCGCGAGCGCGAACCAGGTCTGCGAGTCATATTCCGCAACCCCAAGCGCCTCGGCCACCGTCGGAACGTCGGGCAGGCTCGCCAAGCGCTTGGGCGATGTAACGGCAAGCGAGTTCACCCGCTTCTCTCGATGAAACCCAAGCGCCGAAATTGGCGTGACCACCCCGATGGCCAAATGTCCTCCCAGCACATCGTTGGCGATCGGTCCGCCCCCCTTGTAAGGCACATGCGTGACCGTGACACCCGCCGCCTTGGCAAGCGACTCGCCCGCTAGCCTGGTCGTCACCTCGGAGTTGCCGATAGAAATCTTGCCCGGCTGCTCGCGCGCATACTGCATCGCGTCTTTGAGCGTAGTGAAGGGAAGATTTTTTGCGCCGATGATCACATAGGGTGCAAACACCAGCGTTGCCACCGGTGAGAAGTCATTAATGGCGTGATACCCCAGGTTCGGCAACAGCTTCGGCGTCAGCACATGTGTACCGGGCACGAGCAGCAGCGTGTATCCGTCGGGTTCCGACTTGGCGACGTGTGCCGCGCCCACCGTTCCATAACCGCCAGGCCGATTATCGATCACAAAGGGTTGCCCCAAAATGGACGACAGACGCTCAGCAACCGGCCGTGCCGTGCCATCCGCACTTCCCCCTGGCGCAAAGGGCACCACGATACGGACCGACTTGTTTGGATAAGTTTGAGCGCCCACCGAACCAGCCCCGGCCATCGCCAGCGCCACGAACCCGACCCTCAGTATTTTCTGGATCATGATCAGTCTCCCTGTTTGATCTGATTGGCTACCTGCTCGGCCGCCACCACGCCCAGGACCAGCGCCTTCATCAGGCCGCCGACATACCCCGCCTGCGGGCCGCCTTCTATCCCGCCGACGGCGGCGCCCGCAGCATGCAACCCCGCGACCACCCCACCCTGTGCGTTCAGCACCCGCGTCTGGTCGTCAATTCGCAAGCCTCCCGCCGTATGCGTGATGCCCGCACATATCGGGAAGGCATGAAACGGCGCTTTGGCTATCGGAGCGGGCGCATGCTTGTTCGCTGATCGTCTCGGCTCGAGATTGGCTCCCGTCCCGTTCGCCACCGCCTGATTGTGCGCAGCCACCGTCTGTTCAAGCGCAGACGCATTCACACCAATCCTGGCTGCAAGCGCCGCAAGCGTGGGCGCCTCCACCAGCGTGGCGCCTCCCCGGAGCAGATGCGGATTGGCGGGAATACGCGACTGGCGTCCCTGTACATCCCAAATGGCAGAATCAAAAATCGCGTGGCAATCAAGCGGGTTGTCGCGGTGGGCAATCTGGTTCGCGAGATACACCCCGCCCATTCCCTCATCGGCAATACGCTTGCCGTGGGGATCGACCACCACCCCTGCACAGGCGATCTCATCGACCTGCGGATAGGGCCAGAGCTTTGGGTTGCTGAAGGCTTCCTGAACCAGCAGGTGCCCGTAGAACGCCTCCATACCGACCGTTGCCGCGCCCAGTGCAGCCGCCAGACGCAGACCGTCGCCGCGAGACATCCCGGAATTGCGCTGCAAAACGCCTGCAGGCTGAGGCGAAACATGTGCCTTCATCAAATCCGGGTTGGCCTGGAATCCGCCATCGGCGACGAGGACGGCGCCGGACTCATAAACAAGCTCGCGCCCCGCCTGATATGCGCGAACGCCTGCGCATCGCCCCTCGTGTACCAGCGCGTGTTCCACGCGCGTTTCAAGAGCAAGTTCGCCGCCCAGCTCGCGGAATTTTGCGAGCAAGGTTCGAAGCGCCAGATCCGGCCCCCTGCCCTCCCAATCGAGCCCTCCGGTGATCGCACGCGGCGGCGCGAGCACCCAGCGCTGCCAGACCACCTGCGGATTACGGATGAACCGGACGCCCTGATCACGCAACCAGTGCACAGACCGCAGCGCATTCTCTGATAAAAGGGTAGCGAGTGACGGATCGATGAACCCGCTGGTGGCCTCGTTCATCGCAGCCCGCAGCGACGCAGGATCATCGGCCACATCCCTGAATGCAAGGTGCAGGATGCCGCCCGAGTAACGCGAGTTACAGAGATACCGGTCACCGCTACCCTGATCGAGCACTGCCACCGACAGCCCCAGCTGGCGCGCGCGAACCGCAGCCGACAGCCCCGCCAGTCCGCCACCCATGATCACTAGATCCCGCTTCAAGTTGTGCCCCTCACCCTTCGCGTGCAGAAGCTTTGGTTTATGGCAGGAGCGGGCTAGCCCGTCAATTGAAGAGCCTGCCGACTGAAGTGACCCACCGTAAAGCGGTTCCACTTTCTGAAACTGCGTGCCGGCTCGTCGGGCGCTTCGGGGCCAGAGTGGCCATCGTCGCAACCATGATCCCACGCCCTGCCATCTGCCATGCACCCGTCGATCGCCTCCGCAGCTGACCTGCCTGCTCCTGACAGTCAATACGATCTGATCGTCGTGGGGTCTGGCGCGGCCGCCCTGAGTGCGGCGGTCACCTCGGCCATCCTCGGTCTGAAGACAGCCGTGATCGAAAAAGCAGAGGTGCTCGGGGGTACAACAGCGATTTCGGCGGGTGGTGTCTGGATTCCCTGTAACCATCTTGCGTCGGGAGCGGGCGTGCACGACACCCCCGAGGCAGCGTGGGAATACCTGCGTCACTGCGCTGGGGCATGCTTTCGCCCCGACCTGGTAGCGGCATTCATCACGCATGCGCCGCGGATGCTCCGCTTCATGGAAGACCGTGCTTCGGTCCGCTTCAGCTACGCCGCGGGACGCCCCGACTACCGTCCAGACATCCCGGGTGCCGCACACGAGGGCCGAACGATTCACCCCCTGCCCTTTGACGGCAGACGCCTGGGTGCCGAGATCCGCCGACTGCGCCCGCCCTTGCGTGAGATGACCTTTCTCGGACTGATGATCAAGCCTGGGCCCGATCTCAAGCACTTTCTGAATGCGCTGCGCTCATTTGAATCATTCCGGTTTGTTGCCCGAAAGCTTGCTCGTCACTTCCGCGATCTGATCGTCCACCATCGACCGATGGACCTTTCGAATGGCAACGCGCTCGTAGCCCGCCTCATGCTGGCTGCTCTCGAAAACCGGGCGGACATCTTCACCTCCTGCGGACTTGAGTCGATCGAGGTCCAAAATGGTCGCGTCGTCGCCGTCCAGGTCACCACCACAGACGGCCCTCGCCGGATGATTGCGTCGCGTGGCGTTGTTCTGGCAACCGGCGGGTTTTCTCACGATCGGCAGCGTCAACAGCAATTGTTCCCCCATGCAGCGCGCGGCC
>JALREG010000335.1 GCA_023253905.1 Burkholderiaceae bacterium | reverse complement strand
TCACCGATTTTTTTGCCGTAGTCCAACACCACGACCCGGTCCGAAATGTCCATTACCACACCCATGTCGTGTTCGATCAGCACAATGGTGGTGCCGAACTCATCGTTCACGTCGAGCACGAACCGGCTCATGTCCTGCTTTTCTTCGACATTCATGCCGGCCATCGGTTCATCAAGCAAAAGAAGCGACGGTTCCATGGCGAGTGCGCGACCCAGGTCGACCCGCTTCTGAAGACCATAGGGCAGACGCCCGACCGGCGTTTTCCGATACGGCTGAATCTGCAGAAAATCGATGATGCGTTCGCAGAACTCCCGGTGCATGATCTCCTCGCGCTCGGCCGCTCCCTTCCAGAACGCCTGCTGAAGGATGTTGGTACGCATCTTGAGCGTGCGCCCGGTCATGATGTTGTCGAGCACCGACATGCCTTTGAAGAGCGCGAGACTCTGGAAGGTGCGCGCCACGCCATGCGCTGCCATGGCATGCGGATCGGTGTGGGTGTGGTGCTCACCGCGATAGATGATTTCGCCCTGTTGGGGTGTGTAGACCCCGCTGATCACATTGAGCATGGAGCTCTTGCCCGCGCCGTTGGGTCCGATGATGGCGCGGATCTCGTGCTCACGAACGTCAAACGAAATATCGGTGAGCGCCTTCACGCCGCCGAATGCGAGTGAGATGTTGCGCAGGTCGAGGATCACCTCGCCGATCTTGCGATTGCTCATGCAGCCCTCTTCTGCGCTGCGGCGGGCGCGAAGGTGGTGGCGTCTTCCAGGCGCAGCGTGGCCGATACGGCGCCGGTGCGGCCGTCTTCAAAGCGCACCTGGGTCTCGATGAACTGTTCGGTACGACCCGCGTAGAGCGCTTCGACCAGCACTTGATATTTCTGGGCAATAAAGCCACGCCTGACCTTGCGGGTACGAGTGAGCTCTTCGTCATCGGCGTCGAGCTCCTTGTGGAGCACGAGGAAGCGGTGAATTTGCGAGGCACTCATCATGGGGTCGGCCGCCAGGTCGGCATTGACCTTTTCCACGCACTCGCGAATCAGCGAGAAAATTTCCGGGCGCGAGGCGAGATCGACATAGCCGGTGTAGGAGAGGTTACGTCGCTCGGCCCAGTTGCCGCAGGCCTCGAAATCAATGTTGATGAAGGCCATCACCTGATCGCGAGCATCGCCAAAGGCCACTGCTTCCTTGATGAACGGGAAGAACTTGAGTTTGTTCTCGAGATATTTCGGCGCAAACATCGAGCCGCCAGCAAGCTTGCCGACATCCTTTGCGCGATCGATGATGCGCAGATGCCCGTCGGTGTCCAGATAGCCCGCATCGCCCGTGTGGTACCAGCCCTCGGCATCTTTCACCTCAGCGGTGGCCTGGTCGTTTTTATAGTACTCACGAAGAAGCCCGGGGCTGCGAATGAGGACTTCGCCCGCGTCGGTCAGACGGATGCGTACGCCGTCGATAGGCGGGCCCACCGTGTCGGGTTTCACCTGACCGTTGGGCTGCACACACACAAACACCGCGGTTTCAGTTGAGCCGTAGAGCTGCTTGAGATTGATGCCGAGTGACCGATAGAAGACGAACAGGTCGGGGCCGATCGCCTCGCCCGCCGTGTAGGCGACCCGCACCCGGCTCATACCGAGGGCATTGCGAAGCGGGCTGTAAATGAGCAGATCGCCCGCGCGATAAAGCATCCGCTCTGCTGCCGAGACGCTGGTATCGCCATTCAGGATTCGCTCGCCCAGCCGGCGAGCCACATCCATGAAGTAGCGGTAAAGCGCACGTTTCGGTGCGGCCGCGTCTTCCATCCGAATGGTGACCTGCGTGAGGAGCGCCTCCAGCACGCGCGGTGGCGCAAAGTAGTAGGTAGGCCCGATCTCGCGCATGTCGGCCGAGACGGTGGACTGGGACTCGGGGCAGTTGACCGTAAAGCCTGCGGCCAGCCACTGCGAGTAGGAAAAAATATTCTGGCCGATCCAGGCCATGGGCAGATACGCAAGTACCTCTTCGCCACTGGTGAGATGCTCCATGGCGGAGGCGGCGCGGGATACCGAGATGAGGTTGCGGTGCGAATGGGTCACCCCTTTGGGATTGCCGGTGGTGCCCGAGGTGTAAAACATCGCCGCGATATCGTCGGGTGAACATTCACCCGCGCGCTGCTTCAGCAGCCCCGGATAGGACCGCAGGAAATCCTTGCCGCGATTGATCAGCGTATCAACGCTCGAGAGCTCAGGGTTGGTGTAGTTGCGAAGCCCCCGTGGGTCGTCATAGACAATGTGCGCGAGTAGCGGGTGCTGTTCCTTCAACTCAAGCAGCTTGTCGGTCTGCTCCTGATCTTCCACAACCGCGAAGGCGATTTCGGCGTTCCTGAACACAAACACCATTTCGGCGGCGACCGCGTCCTGGTACATGGGCACCGGAACGCCCCCCAGGGCCTGGGCCGCAATCATTGCGGCGTAGAGCCGCGGGCGGTTCTCGCCAATGATGGCCAGATGCTGACCGCGCGAGAAACCCAGCTCGGCAAGGCCCGCCGCAATCGCTTCGACCTGATCGGCAAGCTCACGCCAGGTGGTGGTCTGCCAGATGCCGTAGATTTTTTCCCGGAGGGCCGGGTCATCGGGGCGTGCGGCCGCGTGTTCGAGGAGCAGTTGCGGAAAGGTGGTGCCGCCGAGTGCAAGCACCCGGGCTTCATCGGCATCAGGCGCCTGAGCCATCGGCAGTGTCCCCTTCTATTTTTTGGTTGCCGGTTTTTACGCCCGACACCTTACCCGTAACTTACCGGAGAGGGCGGCCTCGGGAAAACCCGGGATCGGCCGCCGCAACCGGCTGACCCGGATCAAGCGTAGCTGTAGAAACCGCGCCCGGTCTTGCGCCCGAGCAAACCGGCGTCAACCATTTCGCGAAGCAGCGGCGCGGGGCGGTACTTCGGGTCTTTGAATGCGTCGTAGAGCACATCCATGACCGCAAGCAGCACATCCAAACCGATCATGTCGCAGAGTGCGAGTGGACCGATCGGATGGTTGCAGCCGAGCCGCATCCCGGTGTCAATCTCGTCGGCGCTCGCCACGCCTTCGGCGAAGGTGAAGATCGCTTCGTTGAGCATGGGGCAGAGGATCCGGTTGACCGCGAAGCCTGCGCTGTTCTTCACGCCGATCGGGGTCTTGCCGAGCCGCCGGGCAAGCTCGGCGACGCTTTGAAGCGTCTCTTCCGAGGTGCGCAGTCCACGGATGATTTCAACGAGTGCCATCACCGGCACCGGGTTGAAGAAGTGCATGCCCACGAAGAGCTCGGGCCGGCTGATCTGCGCGGCGAGCCGGGTAATGGAAATTGATGAGGTGTTGGTGGCGATGATGGTGCCAGGGCGGGCGATGGCGTCGATCGCTTTCAGGATCCTGATCTTGACGGCCTCATTTTCAGTGGCTGCCTCGATGATCAGGTCGGCGCCCGCCAGATCTTCAGCCCGCGTGGTGGTGCACACCCGGGCAAGCGCGGCTGCTTTGCCGGCGTCATCGAGCGTGCCTTTACGCACCAGCCGGTCGAGCGAGCCGCCAATGGTCTTCAGCGCGCGCTCAAGCGCGGCCTCGTTTACGTCCTGCATGACGGCGTCGATGCCGGCCTGCGCACAGGTTTGCGCGATGCCGTTTCCCATGGTGCCGGCGCCGATGATGCCGATGGTCTTGATGGTCATGGTGGGTCAGTCCTTGCGGAAAAAGTAGGTGAATTCTAGTGGACGTGCGCGCGGCACGCCCCGAGGCCGCGCATTACATCGGCTCAAGCGTGGGCTCGGCCATGGCCTCGAGCTGCTCGGTGAGTTCCGCAATCCGGTCCTGCCAATAGCGCGGTGTACCGAACCAGGGAAACGCTGCCGGAAACGCCGGATCATCCCAGCGCCGCGCGATCCATGCGCTGTAGTGGATGAGCCGCAGGGTACGAAGCGGTTCGATCAGCGCGAGCTCGGCCCGACCAAAGTCTCGCACCTGCCGGTAACCCGCGAGCAGTCGGCCCAGCTGCTCGGCCCGCTCGTGGCGCTCCCCGGATAGCAGCATCCAGAGATCCTGGATCGCAGGACCCGTACGTGCATCGTCAAAGTCGACGAAGTGTGGGCCCGCGTCGGTCCAGAGCAGATTTCCGGGGTGACAGTCGCCGTGCAGCCGGATGCATGAGAGCGGGGCTGCACCGGCGTGTGCAAACGCCCGCTCGGCCGCCTCGATGGCGGCGTTGGCAAGCCCGAGCCAGCGGGCCTCGAGTTCGGCTGGAATCAGTCGGCCAGCAAGGAGCGCATCGCGCGGCTCGCGGCCCAGCGTGCTGACATCAGCGGCTTCGCGATGCCGGAAGGCCGAGTGCGCACCAACGTTATGGATCCGGGCAATGAAGCGGCCAATCCATTCCAGAACGCCAGGCCGGTCGAGCTCGGGCGCACGGCCCCCCCGACGCGGGTAGACCGCGAACCGGAAGCCCGCATACGGGTGAAGTGTCTGGCGATCGATCACGAGCGGCGCCACGGCAGGAATGTCGTCATCGGCGAGTTCGGCGACGAACGCGTGTTCTTCCGCGATTTGCGCATCGCTCCATCGGCCCGGGCGGTAAAACTTGACCACCACTGGCTCGGCGTCCTCCAGGTACACGAGGTAGACGCGGTTCTCATAGCTGTTGAGCGCAATCAGCCGGCCGTCGCCGCGCAGGCCAACCGAGTCGAGCGCATTCAGGACGGTGTCGGGATCAAGGCCTGCGTAGGGGGCGGCGTCGCTCATTCGAGTGCGCGCGCGGCTTTGGCGAGCCAGACAGTGAGCTCGCCCCGCAGGTCGGCGGCGCTGAATGAACAGCTTTCCTCGCCGAACATGGCAGCCGACTCCATGCGCGACAGCAGCGACTCGAGCACCTGGCCATAGCGGGGCGGTAAAGCGGCGAGGAGCTCGCGCTCGGCGCGCCACGCGCGGGCGAGCTCAGCCGCCGGTGGCGCGGGTACCCGGGTGAGGAGGCTTTGCAGCCGACCGATCGCGGTTGGGAGGCGGGCTGCGCGATCGATGGCGAGCGCGTTGAGGTCACCTTCCATCAGATGACCGAGGTGCCGCAGCCGTCCATCGGGATGACCACGCCGCTCACGTAGCTCGCGCGGTCGCTTGCAAGAAAGTGCGCGACCTCGGCGATTTCATGGGGCTCGGCCATGCGCTTCATCGGAATCCGCGCGGTTTCTTCTGCGAGCAGTTCTTCCACTGGCCGGCCGCTCACCCGCGACGTTGCGCGAAGACCTTCGTCCACCCGGGAGGTGCGGGTGAGTCCGGGATTGATACCGTTCACGCGGATGCCCCGGTCAGCGAATGCCCGCGCATAACCGACCGTGTTGAGCATGAGGGCAGCGTTGGCCGCGCCACCGGAGATATGCATCACGCCCGCCTGTTTACCGCCCTGGCCGATGATGTTCACCACCGCACCGGCATTGCGCGAGGCCATGCACCGCACCACCGGCGCGATCACATTCACGTAACTAAAGTATTTGCCGTTCATGCCCTGATGAAAGGCAGCCGAGTCGAGCTCGTCGGGGCCGAAGCGCCGGGCAGCGCCCGCCGAGGTCACCAGGATCGCGATCGGGCCCACTTCGCGCTCGACCCGCTCCACCATGGCTTCTGAGGCCGCCGCATCGGTAAGGTCAACCGCCAGCGTGGCCGCCATCGACAGGCCCTTGGCCGATAGCAGGCGTACCGCCTCGTCGAGGTTGGCCGCCGTGCGTGAGACGCCCACCACCCGCGCGCCAGCCCGTGCGAAGCGCTCGACACACGCAAGCCCGATACCTTTGCTCGCGCCAGTGACAAGCACCACGCGTCCGATCATGTCCTGTTCCATCGTCAGATTCCGTTTGAAAGAGAAAAGAGCGCCTGGCCAGCTGCCGCGCCCCGGGTGACAGCATTGTAGGGCGGGCTGCGCCGCGGCGCTAAGATCACGGCTTTACAGGTGTTGGCTTAACCGACAGGGGCGAAAGAATGTCTGCAGATTCGATCCGGATCGACGTGGTATCCGATGTGGTGTGTCCCTGGTGTTTCGTGGGCAAGCGTCAGCTGGAGGCGGCACTCGCCCGCTGGCGCGAGACGCACCCGGGTCAGCCGGTTGAAGTGCATTGGCATCCGTTTCAGCTGAATCCCGATCTGCCCGACGAGGGCGTCTCACGCAGCGACTACCTGGCTCAAAAGTTTGGGAGCGCTGATACCTCGCGAATCTATGCGAATGTGCAGCGCGCGGCAGGTGCTGTCGATCTCAGCCTTGCGATTGACGCGATCGCGCGGCAGCCCAACACGCTGCGCGCTCACGCCTTGATGGCGGCCGCGCCCGATGAGGCCTCGCAGGATGCGCTCGCCGAGGCGCTGTTTACCGCGTATTTCCAGGAGGGCCGCGACCTGACCGATCTCGCTCAGTTGCGTGACATTGCTCGCTCGGCTGGGCTTGCCGACCCGGCGATCGAACGCGCGCTGGCTGACCCGCAGGCGCATGAAGCGGTCGCGGAGGCCGATCAGCGGGCACGCCGGGCGGGGATTCGCGGCGTGCCCTGCTTCATCGTGAACGGTCGCATTGCGGTGAGCGGTGCCCAGGGGGCTGAGGCCATCCTCGACAAGATCGCGCTCGAGGCCGAGGCCGGTTAACGCCGCGCTCGGGTGCCCTAGCCCCGCCCCACGAAGGGCATCTGGGTGGCCATCACCGTCATGAAGAGCACATTCGATTCAGGCGGCAGCCCCGCCATGTAGAGAATCGCCTGGCCGACATGGTCGACATCCATGCGCGGCTCGACCCGGCTGGTGCCATCGGGTTGCGGCACGCCGCGCGTCATCCGGTCGGTCATGTCGGTGGCCGCATTACCGATATCGATCTGGCCACAGGCGATGTCCCAGGCGCGGCCATCGAGTGCCGCGGATTTGGTGAGGCCTGTGATGGCGTGTTTGGTGGAGGTGTAGGGTGCGGAGAAAGGCCGCGGGGTGTGTGCCGAAATGGAGCCGTTGTTGATGATCCGGCCGCCGCGCGGCGTCTGCATTTTCATGAGCCGGAAGGCCTGCTGCGTGCAGAGGAAGGCGCCGGTGAGATTGGCATTGACCACCGTCATCCACTGCTCGTAGCTCAGCTCCTCGATCGGGATGGCGGGTGCGCCGGTGCCGGCGTTATTGAACAGCAGGTCGAGGCGACCGAAGGTCTGCCAGGTCTGATCGAAGAGTGCTCGCACCGAAGCGGGGTCGCCCACGTCGGTCGGGATAGCGAGGGGCGTCGGCCCGGTGGTGCCGATGTCCTCGATGGTGCGCGAGAGCGGCTCGATCCGCCGTCCGGCGAGGACCACCTGCCAGCCCGCGCCGGCCAGTGCACGCGCGGCCGCGCGCCCGACGCCGGTGCCGCCGCCGGTGACAATCGCGATTCGGGGGGTGCGCTCAGACATGGCAGGGGATCCTTAAGGCGGCGGTGGGACGATTGTCGGGCGGCTGCTCGCTTGGCTCAGCCTGCGCCGTGGCATTGTTTGTATTTTCGTCCGCTGCCGCAAGGGCAGGGGTCGTTACGGCCGGCACGCGGGCCATCGTGCCGGATGGTGGCGGGCTTGAGGGCCTTCTCGCGGGCGGGCGCGAGCCGCATGAAAATCTCGCTTACGCCTTCCAGCATGAGGTCGATCATTTCCTCGCGCTCATCGTCTGCGATGGGCTCGAACGGTTCATCGTCCAGCGACTCGATGCTGCGTCCGCCCGCCTCGGGGTTGTCTGCCGCATCGGCGGCCGCGGCCGCACCGGCCTCGCTTGCAAATCGCAGGATCAGATCAAACGCCTCTTCGCAGACTTCGTCTTCGTCGAGGAGGCCCCAGTCGTCAGGATGCAGTTCCATCGCGCGCAGAAAACCGATGGCCCAGGCATCGCCCAGCGCCCGGCCCGCTTCATCGGTGCCAATGACCGCGTTCCAGGCTTCGCCCTCGTAGAGACGTCGGGCGACGGCCCGTCGATGACGCCCCAGGAGCGACAGCAGATCGCCCCGATCGGCTTCGGACAGGGCGGCGAGCGCCACCCCAGGCACCGTACCCAGCACCACCTGCAGACTGTCATCAGGTGAGATCGGCGTGGGCGAGCAGGCGAGCGCCGCGCAGAAGCCGTCGAATTCCTCGAGCATCATCGATTGCTCGGGATGCGCGAGAGCAAGCAGGTCATCGAGCCGTGCCAGCTCGGCTTCGTCGAGGGAGCGGGAGGAGTCGGGCGTGTTCATGCCGCGATGGTAGCCTGTTCGGCGCGCGTGCCCAACCGAGGCGCGCTCACAGGCGGCCGGGTCGCGTCGGGCCGCGATATTTCGGAGTGTTCCATGACAGTCATGATCGATGCCGAACCCGCTGTGGCCGACCTGCTCGGCGTGGCGATCGAGGATGCGATCGCGCATGAATCAAAGTGGTCTCGTGAACCGAGCGCCGATGGCAGCACCTGGGGGGTGCATGGGGCTGACCCCCCGCCCTGGAACCGGCTGCTGGGACCGGTATCGGCGCGGGGGCCGGCAAGCGGTGTCCTGGTCCATCGCGGGCGCCGTCTGGCCCAGTGGGGTGAGCCCGCGCGCGCCGATCTCACGTTCAGTGTGGCGAAGACCTACCTCGCGCTCCTCGCGGGCGTCGCTTTTGATCGGGGCTTGATCGCCGATCCCGACGAGCCGGTGCGCGCTCGGCTTCCCGGCATCGGCTTTGACAGCGCCCACAATGCGCCAATCTGCTGGACCCATCTGTTGCAGCAGACGAGCGAATGGGAGGGCGAATGCTTCGGTCTTCCCGATCAGGTCGATCGCTGGCGCAGGCTCTCTTTTCAGCCGCCGGGCCAGGATGCGGGCGCCAAAGGCGGCCCCCGTCCGCTCCGGGCGCCCGGCACCTACTGGGAGTACAACGACGTCCGGATCAATCAGCTCGCGCTTGCGCTCCTTCACCTGTTTCGTGAGCCGCTTCCCGAGGTGTTTCGCGAGGCCGTGATGGAGCCGATCGGTGCGTCCTCCGACTGGTCCTGGCGCGGTTACGACAACGCCTGGGTCGAGATCGACGGGCGGCGGATGCAGTCTGTGCCGGGCGGCACACATTGGGGCGGTGGCGTCACCATCAGTAGCGACGATCAGATCCGGCTCGCCACCCTCATGCTCCACGGCGGCGCCTGGGCGGGTCATCAGGTGATTTCCTCCCAATGGATCGCCCGGATGTTCTCGCCCTGCGCGATCGCGCCCTTCTACGGCATGCTGGTGTGGCTCAATCGCACCCGCGAGGTGTTCCCGTCGGTGCCGGCATCGAGCGCCTTTGCGATTGGCGCGGGCTCCTCGTTCACCTGGATTGATCGTGAGCTCGACCTGGTGCTGGTGGCGCGCTGGCTCGAGGCCGAGCACGCCGACCGCTTTTTCGGGCGGATCGCGCGCGCGCTCGGCCAGGAAGCCGCTCGCTGACTGGCGGCGGCCCCGCCTCAGAACCGGGCCTGGACTGACACTCTGAATGTGCGGGGCGGTGCCGGGAAGAGATAGGTGCCCCCCCAGTAGGTGGTGGGCGCATCGCGCCAG
>JALREG010000129.1 GCA_023253905.1 Burkholderiaceae bacterium | reverse complement strand
CGACCGCGGGCGCGCGATCGTTCAGGCCATCACCCAGGACTATGACTTGCCGCTTGGGCTGATCGCACCCTGCCATGCAGACCATCCGCTGCTGCGCAAACTCGACCCTGACACCTATGAGCGGAGCACCAAGGACAACACCCTGCTGATGCTGCTCAATTCCGGCCCGTTTCATGCCGCCATCACCCAGGTGAGCCTTCGCGAGCAGACACTCCTGTTCGGATCGTCTGCCAATCTTTCACTGCACGGCACCAAGTTCAGGGTGGAAGACATCGAACCCGAAATCCTCGCGATCGCGGATGTGACGATCAACTATGGTCTGATGAAGTACCACCCCTGGCAGGCCTCATCCACCCTGCTCGATTGCGAAACGCTCCAGGTCGTGCGCTTTGGAAGCTGCTACGAAAATATCCAGGACATTCTGAAGCGGCACTTCAACATCACACTGCCCGAGCGGCCTGCCGCCTGAGCCCCCTTTCCGGAAAGAGCCCCCCACCATGAGCGAGCAAACCACTCCTGATCCGATTGCCGATGGCCGGCAGGTGCATGACACCGTTGTTGCGGGCGGCGTCGCCATCTTCAAGGCCGATGTGGGCTACGCGATCGTGGGACATACCGAGCCTGCCATCCGTCAGATTTACGAGGCCAAGCAACGCAGTTTCTCAAAGCCCTGCGGCATGTTCGGCTCCTATGACATGTTCCTGGAGGTGATCGAGATTGACGCTCGGGCGCGAGATTTCGTACGCGCCGTAATCTTCGACCATCACCTGCCCATTTCGATCGTGGCCCCATTTCGGGCGGATCATCCACTGTTCCGGAGCATCGCTCCGTTCGTGATCGCCAACGCATCGAAAGCGGGCACGATGGATATCCTGATGAACGCTGGCCCCACGCATGACGAAATCGCGCGCCGGGCGCTTGAAACGCTCAAACCCGTCTTCGGCTCTTCCGCCAACCGGTCGCTTACCGGCAGCAAATTTCACTTCCGTGATATCGAATCGGAAGTTGTCGCGGCGACCACGCTCGCGCTCGACCGTGGTGCCTCGAAGTACAGCAATGCGCGCGGACTCGGGTCATCCATCATCGATCTGCGCAGCTTCAGGCCAGTTCGAATCGGCATCGTGTTCGATGAACTGCGCGCGGTAGCAAAAAAACATTTCCAGATCGAGATTCCCGCGCAGGTCGACCCGGTCTGACGCGCAGCCGCGCCTACCTGACGAACACCGGCGCCTCCGGCCCAGGATAGGGTGAGCGTGCGTACGTCGGGGGCAGACGAAGAGCAGGCGAATAAGGAGTGAGTGCCAGACCGTCCCTTAGACGTCTGGGCAGATCAGGATTGGCAAGAAAAAGTTTGCCAAAGGAAACCAACTCACAGAGGCCCTCGCGCAACATCTGCTCCGCACGTTCCGGCGTGTAGGCCCCATTGGCGATCAGACAACCCGACCAGTGCCGACGCAGAAATTCCGTGGAAGTTCCGCCCAGGTAGTCGTAGGCACAGTCCTCGACAATGCCGGTATGTACGTAGGCAAGCGGTAAGTCGGCCAGCGCCGACAGCAGCGCCGCATACGCTTCGTTATCGCCCGGGGTCCAGGTCATCTCACCGAAGTAAGCAGCTGGCGATAACCGCAGGCCTACCCGGCCCGCCCCGAACACGTCAATGCAGGCGCGTACCACTTCGATCCCAAACCTCGCGCGACGCTCGGGGTCACCCCCCCAGTCATCGGTACGGCGGTTGGTATGGCTGCGCAGAAACTGTTCGATCAGATAGCCGTTAGCGCCGTGGACCTCAACGCCATCGAATCCGGCCCGCCTGGCCCGCAGGGCGCTTTCCCGGTGCTGCGCGATCACGCCCTCCACCTCTGTGCTTGAGAGCATGCGCGGGCGTTCGTTGTACAGGCTGGCAACGCCCGCCTGCCGGCGGGGTACACGGTCGAGCACATCGGAGGCGCCCACGGGCTGCTGCCCCGAGAAATAGGAGTGCGCCACCCTTCCGGTATGCCAGAGCTGAACAAAGATCCGACCACCACGCTCATGGACCGCAGTCGTAACCCTTGACCACGCCGCTTCATGCGAGTCGAGGAACAGGCCAGGCGTATCGAGATAGCCCTGGACTTCCGGGGCGATCATGGTGGCCTCGGTGATCAGCAGACCCGCTTCAGCGCGACTGGCGTAATGCTCGATCGCATCGGGAGGAGGCGACAAGTCGGAGGTACAACGATTGCGCGTGCACGGCGCCATCGCGATTCGGTTCGGCAACCGAAGTCCGCCGCCCAGGTCAATCGCAGACCAGAGACTCGCTGAGGGCATCAGGGCTCCAGCGGCGCATACCAGCGAACCGCCGGCATCATGACCCCGCCCCGCTCTCCCGGCCTCACAGAGCCATAGCGCTCAGCGTAGACAGGCGGCAGCGGTCTCGCACTCGGCGACGATAACCAGAGACGCAGCAGATGCCGACGACGATCGGGTTCCGGCCAGTCTTCAAAACTCATCCGGTCATGCAGCATGGTGTGGTTATGTACAAACTGCATATCGCCAGGCTCAAAGTCCATCATGAAGTGCAGTTGCGGACTCTCGGCAAGCGAGTCGAAATAATTGAGCGCTTCGACGTGCAGAGGTGTCAGGCGAAAGGCGTCGTCAAAGCGCTGCGCAGAGTCAATGTATTGCCGGTGATAGATCGTTGACATCAACCCCTGGTACCAGTTGAACACCGGGATCGAAAAGAAGGGCTGGCCGCCAGGCGGCACCTCGCCGCGCCGGTCGGTGGCGAGCGGGTCAAAGAGCGCGGCAGCGAGTGCCGGCTCACGCGCGCGCATCTCGTTATAGATTGTGTTGGACGAGACCAGCGCTGACTCGCCACCCCGCCTCGACTTACGCAGACAGAGAAGACCCACGATGTCGCAGGAATCCGTATGGAAGGTCTGCCGAGCATGGGTCTGATAGATGCGTACTCGCGGATCCTTCGCATCAAGCCCCATGTCGATCACATGCCCCAGCATATGACCCTGAGCATTCTGCGGCCGGGCTAGCCCCAGGTGGGCGCCCACGCCATAGAACGCCGCCGCACTTACCGCCCGCGGCCATTCATCCACAGGCAGCCCGCGTAACAGGGCAAACCCCGCACCGTTTACCAGCCGCTCATGCCAGGCAGCGAGCCGAGCGGACAGCCGGGGCAACGCAAAACCAGCCGCTCTGATCTCGCTGATATCGGCGCCCGTATCGAGAAACCGCTCCGCTGCCTGTTGCAGTTCGACAAGATCGGCGTCGTCCAGGGCAAAGCACCAAGTCTGGGGGTTCTCCGCAACCTGGGATCCGTACCAGACCGACGCGCCCTCGATCGGCCCGGGGAGTGAATGCGCAACCATCATGAACGCTCCTCGGAAGACCTGCGATGCTTGCGCCGCGCCAGGACCACCCTTCGTTTGTCACGCACCGGGTCAGGCACCAAAGCTGAGATCACCGATCGGCGGGTTACACCGGGAGGGCGTGAGCAGCCGGACCTCCTGGTCGCGCAGGAACGGCCGCACCTTCGTGAGGTAAGCCTTGAAGGCCGGATCCTGATACAGCTGATCACGCCTGCGCTGCCGATCATTCAGATCCTGGTAGGCGAACATCATGATGATCTGGTTGATGTTCCCAACCTCGGTCCGATAAAGGCCCAGGAAGTTGCCGCAGATACGAACCTGCGGCTCAAGCCCCTCGGTTTCAAACAGCTCCATGAATGCCGAGACAGTTCCGGAGTGAAGCGTGTAGGCGCGATAGTCAATGATCATGGGCGTTGAGACTCGAAAGAAAAGATTTAAACCAGGCGTGCCGCCGCTCGGGCGACGACCGCTTCCCGCGCCGCCTGCATCGGTGCCGATGCCTGCTGCACCTCATCGACCCGGACTCGCGGCGCGCGCAACGGACTGCCCGAATCAAACGGTGGTGCGGGGGCATATTCCAGGCCGAGTTGAACGCGCTCAGCAACCGCCTGCCCCCACAGCCGCGCAACCACATGGAGTCCGAAATCGATGCCCGCGGTAACGCCCCCGCCCGTGATGAGAGGTCCGTCTTCCACCACACGGTCATTGACAGGCGTTGCGCCGAAGGCGGCAACGAGTGGCAACGACAACCAGTGGCACGTGGCACGACGGCCGCGCAACAGCCCCGCTGCACCGAGCACCAGCGACCCGGTGCACACCGCGCTCACCACCCTGGCACCGCCCGCCTGACGTCTGAGAAAGGCAAGCGTTGATTCGTCTTCCATGAGCGCTGCGACACCGGGCCCACCCGGTACGCACACCACATCGAGCGGCGGGCAGTCGGCGTACGTGGAGGTGGGCTCGATTCTCAATCCCTTGGCCGCCCTGACCGGCCCGGCGCGGGGTGCAACGAGATGCACCTGTGCCCACGGAACACTTGAAAACACCTCCCACGGACCGACGAGGTCGAGCAGCAGCATGTCGTCAAAGGCCAGCAGACCAATCTGCAGCCGCTCCGGGGTGGCAGGAGAAGGATAAGCAACAGGACCTGCGCTCATACGCTCTCTCCTTGCGGCAAGAGAATGGGCGAGAGCGCCGCGGCCACTTGCAGCAGTCGGTCATCCTCATAGCGTCGCTCGATCAGCTGAATACCGATGGGCAGCCCGTTGGCGCCAGTCATGCCAGGCAGACTGATGCAGGGCACACCCAACGCAGTAAACATGCGATTGAAGGTGGCTTCACCCTGGGAAGCCAGACCCGGTGTCGCTTCACCGGGAGCGCTTAGCGTCATCACCGCATCGAACCCGGACATCATCGACTCGAACTCCACGCGTCGGGCAGCGACCGCATCCAGGGCAGCTCGCATCTGCGCGGCATGGTAGCCGTTGCGGTTTTCAACCTTCTTCGCAAAGTCGCTATGCAGCCGATCCCGGTGGGCAAGGTATTCAGGAAGAAAAGCCGCCCGCCCCGCTTCATGCATGAGGGCATCCTGTTCGGCAGTGAGGGTGTTGAACGACGCAGGCATCACGAAAGGCCGCACACGAACACCCGCTCTGGAAAATCGATCGGCCGCAGCATGGAGCGCCGCTTTGGCGTCCTCCGTGGCCGCCGACCACATGGGTGTCTCGCATAAGCCGATGGTGAGCGCATCGGGTGCGGGCGGCGAGAGCTGCGCCGAATCGAGAATCCGGTAGGCCTGGGCGAGCAGCCAGAGATCGGGGACCGAGCGTCCATAGAGGCCGACCGTATCCAGATGCAGCGAGTAGTGCTTGATTCCTTCAAAACTGATCCGGCTGATGGTGGGCTTCATGCCGTGAATGCCGCAGAACGAGGCTGGGCGAATCGTTGAACCGCCTGTCTGCGTACCCAGCGATAGCGGCGCCATGCCGTCAGCGACTGCCGCGGCTGACCCTGAAGAGGACCCGCCTGGCGTTCGCGAAAGATCATGGGGATTTCGCGTGAGCGGTCGTCGGCCACCCGAGGCAAACTCAAGCGTATCGGTCTTGCCCAGCATGACGGCGCCGCTTGCCCTCAGGACGGCCACGCAGTTGGCATCCTCGCCGGGTCGATGACCTTCATAAATCGGCGAGTTGTGCTGCGTGGGTGCATCGCGCGTGTTGATGACGTCCTTCACCGCGAACGGGATGCCGTGTAGCGGGCCTCGCCGTGGCTCACGGTCGCGCTCCCTTGCGCTGGCAAGCACGGCAGCCGGATCGATGGCCGTGAAGGCTCGCACCTGCGCATCGCGCGCGGCCACACGCTCCAGGAACGCCCGCGCGTAGTCCTCACAGGTGAGAAGCCCCGCCGCCATGTTTGCCGAGGCCTGCGCAGCCGTCATGCGCCACAGATCCATGCTCACTCCTGCGCCTTATAGGCATCGAGCATTGCGCCATACGTCGTAGGCCAGACCCCGGGATGCGACAGGATGATCTCCAGCGCACGCCGGAACGCTGCAATGCGATTAGGTTGCCCGGTAAGCCAGCTGTTCGCAGAGATCGCGAAGACCCGTCCACCATATTGTTCGGCTTCCTGCCACAGCGTGGCAAAGCCATCGACCAGCTGCTCGACATAGGCGTCATTCGAGAGGTTGAAGTCGAGCACCGACTGACGGTCATTCACATCGAGTGCGAACGGCATGCCGTACACCGCACTCGAGCTTGCGTTCATGCGGACGGGTAAGTCGTCGATATTCCAGTCGAGCGTGTAGCGGATCTGATGTTCGCTCAACAGATCAAGGGTGACGTGCGATTCGGACTGCATGGGCGAGAGCCAGCCGGTCACCGGCTGGCCTGACGCTTGCCGTAACAGCGTGAGCGCACGGGTGATGGCTACGCGCTCATCCTCGACCGCCGACTTGCCGTGAAACACCTGGCTCATATCCAGACCATGCGCCACCACCTCCCAGTTGCGACGGGTGACTTCCTGTAACAGAAACGGAGCGCGCTCAGCGACCCGGGCATTGATCGCAACCGATGCCGGGACACCCAACTGCTCGAGCACTTTGAAAATACGATAGATGCCAACCCGGGTGCCATAGTCGCGCGTGGTGTAGTTCCAGTAGTCGGGGTAGGGGCGCTCCATGCCACCCACCGCTTTGACCACCATCTGTGCTGGATTCATGTTCAGCGGGAAAAACTCCACCACCGGCACCACCACCAGCGCGATGCGCGCATCGCCTGGCCAAACAACTTTCTTGTGCCGGAACAGATTGCGATAGTCGTAGCGGTCATGGTCCATGCCAGGCGCACGACGGGGATATTCAAGGTAGGAGCGGGGCAGCGTCATGAGAGGTCCTTTCTATGCGCCAAGCGCGCTCGCAACCGGGTCATAGTGATTGGCGAGGTACCACTGCGCAATTTCACGACCGGTTGCAAGCCATACCTTGTCGCGACGGGTGATGTAGCGCAGCGCCTCGTCGAATTCGCGCAATCGATGCGGCAGTCCGATGAGCCACGGATGGAGCGGCAGACACATCACCTGCGGATTGTCCGCACCCTCCTCCCAAAGCTGGTCGAACTGCGCCTTGATGGTCTCGGTATAGCGGCGTGGCGTCATCCGCTTGAGCACCAGGCAGGTGTAGTCATTGACCTCGAGCGAATAAGGCATGCTGATCAGCCGGTGATCTGACTTGACCTTGACGGGAAGCGGCTGATCGTCATGCATCAGGTCGCAGGTATAGAGCACACCGGCGTCGGCGAGCAGATCCATGGTGTCCACGGTGTTGGACAGCGCAGGCGAGAGCCATCCCGACAAGGGCTGTCCGGAGGCCCGGTAAATGGTGGCCTTCACATCTTCGATCAATTCGCGTTCCTGATCGGTATCCATGCCGTAGAGATAGCGTGTGTTGTAGACGCCATGTGAGAACAACTCCCAGCCACGCTTGACGCAGGCCTCGATGATCTCGGGATAGTGATCGCACACGCCCACGTTGAGCGAGACACTACCCCGCACGCCATATCGATCCATCACCTCCATCATTCGCCAGACACCCGCGCGATTGCCGTAGTCGCGAAGCGTGAGCCAGTTGATGTCGGGCGCGGGGCGCGGCGTGGGGCTTCGAACCGGACTGGGCGGTGGATCGTATTCATAGTGTTCAATGTTGGGCGCAACCCAGACGGCCAGTCGTGCGCCACCCGGCCAGCTGATTTTCGGCCGCGAGATGCTGGGCAGATAGGGATAGAGCTGCGGGTCTTCATTCATGAGCAGGCGGCTCCCGGTGGCGTAAAGGAAAGTTTGGCAGGCGTCATGCAAGAACGGGCAGGTCTTCCGTACCCCGCCAACGATCAATGGTCTGCAGGGCGTCGAAGAGGCGCATCGCAACCCCCTCGCTGAGTGACGCAGCAGCCGCACACTCGGCAAATTTTGCCGCGATCTGCTCGCGCCCCAGGGGAAGATCGGCATGGCCGGTTGCGCGATGGATTTCATCGGTCCGCAGTTCGCGGCCATCGCTGAGCCGCAACCGAACATAATCGACCGGCGCAGCATTGGGATAACCAGGATCAGACTCTGCGGTACGTTCGATACGCACCCGGCGCATCAGTGACTGAACCGCCTCGCTCGCCACAAAATCATCGCTCAGCTCGGCAAGGCCCACTTTGCCTCGAAGCAGGCTGGCCGCCACAACAAACTCCAGACTGAACTTCGCCTCGAGCGCGGTTCGCGGCGCATGGAACGGCATCACTGAAGCGAATTTTTCGCTGACCCGGGGGATCGCCTCGACCACCAGATCGGCATCAATTGGCTGGCGGGCGAGATAAAACAGCATGGAATCGATGATTCGCTGCGAGGCCCCCACCGTAGGATATTTTTTGATGTTGAGCCCCAGCGTGTCGATGAGCGCAGGCGCCTCCGCATTGGGGAACGGGGTCTTGAGGTCAACCCGGTCCCCGGGCGATAGCGCCCGCATCAGGCCAACCGGACTTTCCAGCGTGACTGCACCCGCCTCAAGCCCGCCCTGTGCCCAGAGCGCAGCCTGAATGCCCGACTGCGCCGCCCGACCCGCATGAAGGGGCTTGGTCATGGTGCCGAAGTTCGCCATGACGCCGCCCGCGAACGAGGCGCTGAGCGAGATCGCATCACGCATGGCTCGCGGGGCCAGACCGAGAACCACACCAGCCGCCACCGCTGCCGCCACCGGCCCCAGGACCGCGGTCGGATGCCAGCCTTTGCTGTGCAGATGGTCTGGCTCGCGCCGCATCAGGTTGCCCCAGACCTCATAGCCCGCCACATACGCGGATGCAAGCCGCATACCCGTCGCACCGGTTGCGTCACCGACCGCGAGAAGCGTGGGAACCAGTACCGCGCTCGGGTGATTGGAATAAGCGTAGTCGTCCCAATCGGTTGCGTGGGCAGCGACCGCGTTGACCAGTGCCGCCTGAGGGGCGCCAACGCGTTCGCGCGTAAGCAGCAGCCGCGCGACCCGAGGCGAGCCAGGATCCTGCCTGACCAGCCGCTGCACCACCCGGGTTACGGGCTCGTCCAGGCCCGCAAACATCACCGCCACGGCGTCGGTAAAGCCCAGCCGAACAACCTCCAGACTGCGCGCCGACGGCGGTCGAGCCGTCATTTCGCAGGCATACCGCGCGATCTGCTCGGTGAGGGGGGCGCAGTCATCGCCCGCAGCCGCTACCGTCGGTCCTGCCATGAGGATTCTCCCGTTAGCCCCGCTGCCCCGCGCGTGGCTCGCCACGGCCCGGCAGCTAAATCTCGATGATCTTAACGTGCTGCGAGCGAGACTCCCGGCTTGAAGCAGGCAATCTGAACCGCCCGCTCGGTCACCAGCGGCGGTCGCTCCACTCGACAGCGATCGTCCGCAGCCGGGCAGCGACCAGCGAAGCTGCAGCCCCGAGGAAGATTGACGGGGCTGGGGATCTCTCCCTGAAGTACCACCCTTTCGCGACGTTCGCGCACATCGGTGGAGAGCTGCGCCGAGAACAAGGCCCGCGTATACGGATGACGGGCCTCATTGAAAATCTGAGCGGTGGGTCCGCTCTCGACGATTGCGCCCAGGTAGAGCACCACGATCCGATCAGCAATCAGACGCACCGTACCCAGGTCATGCGTAATGAACAGGTACGACACCTGGCTCTGCGCGCGGAGCTCGGCAAGAAGCTCGAGAATTTCGGCGCGTACCGATAGATCAAGCGAGCTGGTGGGCTCATCAAGGACCACCAGCCGAGGCTGGGTCATGAGCGCCCGGGCCAATGCCACACGCTGCAGCTGACCGCCCGAGAGCTGGGCCGGAAAACGATCAAGAAGACTGCCGCCGAGATGCACCCGCTCAGCCATGCCCACCACGCGCGCGAGCCGCTCGGATGCACTGAGCGGGGTGTGAAGCTTGAGCGGCTCCTCGAGCACTGACCGGATCTTCATTCGCGGGTTGAGCGTTGCCCAGGGATCCTGAAACACCATCTGCATGTGCGGCCTCAGCGCTCGCAGGGCCGATTGGCTGAGCTGCGTAATATCGCGCCCTTCAAGCAGCACACGACCGGAGGTGACGCGTTCAAGCTGGAGCGCGAGCCGTCCCAGTGTGGTCTTGCCGGACCCCGATTCACCCACCAGCGCCACGGTCTCGCCAGGCGCGACGCTGAATGAAACATCGTTGACAGCGTGCACCTTGGTGCCACGCCGCGGCCCGGGGAAGTGCTTGACGACCTGATCGAGTTGCAGCGCGGCAGTCATGGCCCAGGCTCCGGGAAATGACAGCGCGCACCATGCGCCTCGTCAACGGGTAATGGCATCAGCTCGCCCTGGCAGACCGGCTGCGCGCGCGGGCAGCGATTCTGATACGGACACCCCGGAGGAAGGTTGTAGAGGTCGGGTGCCGCACCAGCGCGCACCGTACCCCGCCCCAGTGTCAGCCGATCCGGGGAGCTGCCAATCAGATGCCGCGTGTAGGGATGAAGCGGTTGGGTGAATACCTGCTCGACCGGGCCAGCCTCGACCACTACGCCTGCAAACATCACGCCGACCCGGTCACACACCTGGGCCACCACACCCAGGTCATGCGTGATGAGGAGTGCAGCCAACTGTCGCTCCCGCACACTGGCTCGCAACAAATCCAGAATTTGTGCCTGAACGGTGACATCCAGACCGGTCGAGGGTTCGTCTGCGATCAGGAGCTGCGGATCATTGACGAGTGCCATCGCAATCAGCACGCGCTGCGCCATGCCGCCAGAGAACTGATGCGGCCATGCCCGCATACGCGCCTGGGGGTCGGGGATACCGACCGCCTGCATCATCTGAAGGGCGCGGTCCTGCGCCTGCTCCGCGCTTGCCTGCCGGTGCACCCGGTGGATGCGGGCGATCTGCTCACCCACACGGGTGAGCGGATCGAGCGACGTTCGTGGCGACTGGACAACCATGGCAATCTGATCGCCACGAATTGAATTCAGTTCGTCATCGCTGATCGCCGTGAGTTCGCGTCCGTCGAATTCGATACTGCCACCTACCCGCCGCGCGGGCTCTCGCAGCAGTCCCATGATTGCATGCGCTGTGAGGGATTTGCCGGCACCGGTTTCGCCGACCAATCCAAAAATCTCCCCGCGGTCGACGCTGAGGTCGACCCCGTTGAGCGCTCGCGCGACGCGCACCTGATCGTAGCGGTCACGCGCCACGAAGTGGACATGCAGATCGCGAACCCGAAGCAGGCTCATGACGCGCTCATCGGCTGGTCTTGTTTCGGCGCGGATCGAGAAGTTCCTCGAGCCCGTCACCGAACATTGAAAACCCGATGATCAGAATGACCAGCGCGAGGCCCGGCACGATGGAGACCCACCACTCGCCGCTCACCATGTATTCGGCACCCTGCCGGATCATGGCACCCCACTCGGGTGTGGGGGCCTGGATACCAACGCCGATGAAGGCAAGCGTCGCCGACACCCTCACCGCCCAGGCCATTCGGATCGGCATCTGAGCCATGGCGCCGCGAATGCAGTTGGGTAGCAGGTGGACAAACACGATTCGCCAGGTTGGATTGCCGGCATTGATCGCAGCCTCGACAAACCCACTGGAACGAAGCGCAAGCACCTCCGCACGGACCAGCCTCGCGAAGACCGGCACATCAAGCATGCCAATTACCAGCACAACGTTGGCAAGCGATTGCCCGGTCGCCGAGACAATCGCAAGCGCAAGAATGATGGAAGGAAACACCCGCAGCGCGTCCATGATGCGCAGCGTGATTTCATCAAACCAGCCGCCGCGAAAACCGGCATATAAGCCGATCGGCACACCCACCATAAAACCGAACAGCAGCACCGGGATCGCGATGCCATACGCGTAGCGTGCGCCATAGAAGGTTCTTGACAGCACGTCCATGCCGTTGCCGTCCGTACCAAGCAGAAAGCGCGTGCCGGGCTCAGCGAGCACATGATCGGCGAAAGGTTTGACCGGATCGTAGGGCGCAAACACAGGCGCCAAGACTGCGAGAAGCGCAAAAGCCAGCATGATCGCGAGACCCACCGCGCCAGTGGGCGAGGCCCGAACCAGCGCAAGGGTTCGTAAACGCCACAGGCTGGCGCGAGCACTCACCGGCTCGCCTCATGCGCACGGGGTTCGAGCTTGAGCACCAGCAGGTCACCGAGTGCAAACACCAGCATCGCCAGCGCTGACATCAGCAGGACATAGCCCTGGACGACCGCAAAGTCGGCCTTGAGGATGGCGGTCAGTCCGAACTGCGACACGCCCCCCCACGAGAAAATGAGTTCAAGCACCGATGCGGCGCCAAACAGGGCGGTGAGCTCGGTGGCGCCGTAGGTGATGATGGGTACCGCCGAATTACGCCACACCATCCGCTCGACCATGCTGTGCGGGAGGCCGGCCGCCCGCGCATACCGCACGTAATCACTTGCCCGAACATCGAGCGCAATCGCACGTGTTTGCTTGAGCATGGGCGCAGCAAACACGATCGCCACCACCGTGCAAGGCAACACCATTCGACCGGCCGCCGACCATGCAGCCGCAAGATCTCGGGCGAGGAGTGCATCAATCAGATAGCTGCCGGTGATCACTGGCGGCGCCGTGATCATGAGATCAATCCGCCCCATGGGTGGAGGGGCCCAACGCAAAATGAAAAAGAACACGAAGATGAGCGCGAGCCCGAGAAAAATTGTGGGCATACCAAACCCGAACAGGGACAGGAGTCGGCTCAGCTGGTCGAACCGACCATTGACTGAACGGGCCGCCCGCATACCTGCCCACACGCCCAATAGGCCTCCTGCCGCGGATCCCACAAGAACCAGTTCCAGCGTGGCGGGCAGGCGTTGCAGTAACTCGGTGAGCACCGGGCGGTTCGACAGCCATGAGGTACCCAGGTCGCCGTGCGCGACACGCCGCACATATTCAAAAAATTGAGCGAGCAGCGGTTGGTCGAGCTTATAGGTGGCACGAATGGCAGCGATTTCTGCTTCGCTCGCCGTGGGTCCGGCCAGCATGCCCACCGGGTCGCTATCTCCCAGCCGCACCAGCATGAAGGTAAACAACAGCACGCCGAACAGAATGGGCAGCGCGAGCGCGAGCCGGCGCAAGAGCAGCTGCAGGACTGCAAGCATCAGAAACTGCCTGGATTAGCGCGGGCCGCCGAGCGGCCGCAGCCCCGAGGCGCGGGGACGGCGCAACAAACGCCCCGCCCCCAACCCCTGGGCACCCATCTTTGCGACGCGTTCGGCGATCGCGACCTCAGCGCTCGCAACGCAGATCGGAGAATCGCGGCCAGTCATCGGGGTGCCAGATCCAGCCCTTGATGCATGGGTTCATGACCTGGTGGATGCCTGGGTAATAGAGGTAAAGCCAATCATTGTCTGCAGCATGCAGACGCTGCGAACGAGCGATCAGGTCGTTGCGCTTGCCTTCATCGAGCTCGGTCAGCGCGGCGCCGATCAGCTTCTCGACTTCATCGTTCTTGTAGGCATTGCGATTGGCTACACCGCTATGGTAAGCAAAGATCCACGCGGTAAAGACAGGATCAAGAACGAACGTGGCATCGCCGCTTGGAAACATCGGCATGTCGCGCGTTTTGATCAACCCGCGATTGACGAACTCCGGATCGGGAATACGCTGGATATTGAGGCGGATTCCTGCGTCGGCCAATTGGCTGCGCAGCTGAATGCTGACTGGCTCCATCCACCAGTACGTGCCGGCATAAAGATAGGGCAGATCGATTCCGTTGGGGTAGCCCGCCTCGGAGAGCAGTGCTTTCGCCTTGGCAACGTCACGCCCCGGACGTTTGAACGCAGCGACATGTCCAGGCACGGTCGGCGGAACAATCGAAGTCACGGGAACGCCCAACCCCTCGAATACCGACTTGTTGAATGAGTCGAAGTCGGTGGCAAGCATGACCGCCTCGCGAACCCGGCGGTCGTCGAAGGGTTTGATTCCCATGTTGAACTTGACCGCCGCCGGCTGAGTGCCCGTGACTGATTCGACCTTGACCGTGCGATCGCGTTTGAGGTCAGCCACCTGCTTGAGCGGAGTGTCTTCCAGCCACTGAACCTGCCCGGTCTTCAAGAGCGCAACCCGATTGGAAAGCGACGGCACCTCGCGATAAATCACCCGGTCGTAATAGGGCTTGCCGCGGAAATAATTGGGATTGGCGCGCAGCACCACCTGCTCGCCCGGCTTGAAGGAATCGATGTAGTAAGCGCCAAAGCCCACCAGATTCTGATCAATGTATTTGTTGCCGAAGGGGTCGTCTGAGGTCGCGTGCTTGAGGACCTGGGTTTTATCGTGAAGGGTGGGGAAGTACATCGTGAGCATGGGGAGCAGCAGCCGCGTGGGCTGCTTCATCGCGATGGTGACTTCGTACTCGCCGGTTTTCCTGAACTCCGCCACACCGATCAGGTTGTAGAGAAAGAACGAGGTGCGCTTGATCGTCCAGGCGCGCTCGAGACTCCAGACGATGTCATCGGCTTTCATCTCGTTACCCCAGGCGCTTTTCACGCCCTGGCGCAACTTGAACACATAGGTTTTTCCATCAGGCGACACGGTCCAGCTCTCGGCCAGGTTACCTTCAACCTGGGTGGGGTCGAGCTGAGTGCGGCCATCGGCGCCCTGTACTCGTTTGAACCGCACCAGGCTTTCGTTCGCCTGCACGATCATCTGACGGGTGGCGACTTTGGGAATGTCGCCGTCAAATCCGGTGGGGGTCTGTGGAGCGGCCACCACCAGCGTCTGCTGCGCAGCGACGCCCGACGCCGACGCGAGCAACGCGACCGCTGTGAGCGTGACTGCGAGATAACTGCGGGTCCAGGGCCTGATCGACACACACGGCTTCATTCGCGATCTCCTTGTCAGATGCAAAATCAATATATAGGACTCATGGGGGGGCCGCAACAGCGCGCATCGATGCGCGAGCGCGGCGGCTCAGCTTGATGCGATCAGCGTCAAGCCGCACTGCTCGCCGATTTCGACCGCCAGCCGCCTCACAGCCGGCCGCCCGCCGCCGCGCCCGGTGCCAGCGGGTGCTGCCCCCGAGGAATGATCCGAGCCCGGCCACGGCGCACACGCGATGCCCGCCTCTCGGCATCCGCTTGCCAGGGCATCGATGGAGTCGAAGCCTAATTCCAGCGCCACAGGCCTCAGCGCCACAGCATCGGCGTCAATCTCAAAGCGCAGCAACGTATCGCCCAGTTCAATCACGAGTGCGGGGAGCGCACGACCGGCGCCGTGCGTTCGCAGCGCTGGCGTCGCGCCAATTTTCCGGAGGCCGCCAAGTGTTGAGGCCCCCGAATCGGGACGCGCAGGCAGTCCAAACGCCGCGAGCCTGCGTGCAAATGCCGCGACCGCCTCGAGGGGTCCGACGTAGCAGATCTCGCGCACCGATCGCGCACCATTGGCATGCACACAATCTGCAGGTGATCGAAGCAGTTCTGGCGTGAGATGCTCGACAAAGCAAAGGTAAGAGGGATCATTTGGATCCCAGGGCGAATCAAAAAACGCGAAGCGTGCGATCCCTTCGCGATCCGGTTCGCGAATCGGCCGGGACCAGCGACGCAGCGCCCCGACGCGCGCGGCGGGATCGGCGCCTGTTTGCCTGCTGGCTGTATCGAAGCCTGCGTGAGCCTGTTCAGCATCACGAACCGACAGCGCGAGCACATGCAGACCAAACCGTGTGGCAGGGGCGGCCGCAAGCGGATGCCGCGATCCGGGATCGGTGATCTGCATCAGCTCGACATACCCCTCGGGCAGCATCAGCGTATGTTGCGAACTGCCCGCTGAAACGGTCTGGCCCTGGGAATCAGACATCGTGTGATCCGCGCGTGCACTGAGGCAAAATCCCATCGCCTGAAAACGCGCGCGACTACGCTCAAGATCGGGCACGATCAGACCGACATGGTCAAAGCCTGGGGCACTCATGTGCACGCGCCTCGTATCAGCGCCAGTACTCAGGTCTCGAAAAGCCCTTGGCCTTGGGGTCGCTTTCGACGAATCGGCGATAGGTGTCGGATTTATAACCCTCAACAAGCTTGGCCACCAGCGCGCCTTTCGCAACGTCGTCACGGGCGACCAGAATGATCCGATATTGCGGCGCAGGATCCTCCAGCGCCAGAGCCGAGGAGAGCAACATGCCCGCCGCGATGACGTGATTGCCCAGGATCGCCGCAGCATCCATCTCGGGCAGTGCTCGCGGCATTTGGGGCGCATCAAGCAGCACCAGCTGCAGTTTGCGAGGATTGCCGGTGACGTTCTTTTCCGTAGCACGGCCTGCAGGCACCGATGCATCGATCGTGATCAGCCCCTGCGACTGCATGAAGGCGAGCGAGCGGCCGAGCGAGGTGGGATCGTTGGGGACAGCCACCCTGCCCCCCTCTGGAAGGGCCGCCAGGCTTTTGTGCTTGTTCGAATAGAGCCCCAGCGGTGCGCTGGGCACCTGCAGAACTTCGACCAACCGGGCCTTGTGCTGACTATTGAAGGTCTCCATAAAGGCACGGTTCTGGAACACGTTGGCATCGAGCGAGCCATCCATCAATGCAGAATTGAGTTGCAGAATGTTGGAGAACTCGGTGGCCTGAACCTTGACACCCTGGCTCTCGAGAAAGGGTTGTACCCCACGCTTGAACTGATCCGCATAGGGACCAGGGAAAAACCCGATGCGCAGTACCGACTGCGCGATTGCGGGCAGACTCGTAGCGCCGGCCAGCGCGGCACCACAGGCGAGAAGAAACAGTCGCTTGTTCATGTTGGGTCTCCGTAGATGGGCTTCGTGAAAATGAAAGTGTTGTGAGCAATGGGTCTGGAGCGTAGAGAGCAACCGCCCTTGCGTTAGCGCCGGTCGCTGCGGCGTACCAGCCAGTCGCCCAGATACTGGGTGCACTGCACCAGCACGAACATGATGATCACGCACCAGATCATCACCGCGGTTTCAAATCGATAGTAACCGTATCGGATGGCGAGATCACCCAAACCGCCCGCTCCGACTGCGCCCGCCACTGCCGAGTAGGCGATGAAGCCGGTTGCAGTGACCGTGAGACTTCCAAGAATGGCGGGTAAGGCCTCGGGAAGCAGCACCCGGGAAACGATCTGTAGCGGGCTCGCGCCGCAGGCGCGCGCCATTTCGATCATGCCGCGCGGCACATCACGAAGGTTCTGCTCAACCAGCCGGGCGAAGTATGGAATGACCGCGACGGACAAGGCGACCGCAGCAGCGCGCGGCCCGATACTGGTGCCCACGACGACGCGCGAAAACGGAATGAGCAGCACCAGCAGGATGATGAACGGAAACGAGCGGAGGACATTGACCAGATAGCTGGCGACACCATTGAGCAGCGGCCGCGGGAAAAGCCCCCCGGAAGAGGTGCTGAAGAGCAGGACGCCGAGTGGCGTGCCAAGCACTACAGCCGCCATGAGGGTCACCCCCACCATCAGAAAAGTATCGGTGGTGGCCTTCCAGAGGTCGGGACCAAACTGCACCAGTGCATCGAAGAGCGTTGCCGGCGTCATGCGAGATCATCCTCCTGTGGCAACTCGGTCTGGTCGGTCCAGCCACGTGCGGTCTCGAAAAAGAAACGCCCCAGCGCGCTCACCGGCGCCGGGTGAGCCATATCAATCCGGTCCACCACGCGCCCTTTTTCCAGCACCACAGCATGTTCGCAAAGGTAGTGCGCGACCTTGATGTCATGAGTGACCAGCACCATCGTCATTCCACGTTCACGGTTGAGCTGCTTGAGCAGCCTCAGGATAGACAGGGCCGTGTGCGGGTCGAGCGCTGAGGTGGCCTCGTCACTCAATAGAATTCGCGGCTCGGTGGCAAGCGCGCGCGCGATGGCCACGCGCTGCTTCTGCCCTCCCGATAGCTGCGCCGGGTAGCTCGACTCCTTGTCGCTCAGCCCCACAGCAGCCAGCGCCTCGCGAGCGCGATCGCGCCGGCGTGCGCCCACCACTCCCGCCACCTCGAGCGCGAAGCTCACGTTTTCAAGGGCAGTGCGGCTACTCAGCAGATTGAACTGCTGGAAAATCATGCCGACCTGCCGGCGCGCCTCGCGAAGCTCGGCCCCTGAGAGATCGGTGAGATCCTGTCCGGCGACCCGGATTCTCCCCGCTGAAGGTTCCTCGAGACGATTGATGAGCCGCAGGAGCGTGCTCTTGCCGGCACCTGAAAACCCAAGAAGCCCAAAGACTTTTCCCGCCGGAACGGTGAGATCAGTGGGCCGCAGCGCGTAAACCGCGCTGTCGCCGGTACCGAATGTTTTTTCGACCTGTTCGAGCTCAATCATGGCGGAAAGGAAGAGAGGACCAGGCCGCACGGGTCGCATCAACCACTTCACCCAGGCGCGGGGTCCATACCGTCTCAAGACTCAGCGCATGATCCAGCACCCGCTCGAAACTGGCAATTCGAAGTGGCGCCCCCATCACCCACGGTCGCACACAGAAGTGAAAGAGACGCGCCGACCGACGCGCATCACGATCGAGCTGTGTGAGCGCCTTGTTGAAGTGATCTTCGAACATATCGAGATTGCACATTCGGTTGATCAGCACGGTCTGGTCATCAAAATCCGCCCACAGCGGTGTCGCGATCAATCGCCCGGGCGTATTCATTTCGTACGGCTGCTCGTCGTTGGCCCAGTCGCTGAGATAAGACAACCCCTGCTCGTCAATCAGCTGCGGAGTCACCGTCGATTCGCCGTAGTCGGGACTGAACCAGCCGCGCGGTTCAATGGCGCAGGCTCGAAGCCGCGCGAGCGTCTCGGCGATGTAAGCCCGCTCCGCCGACACGCTCATCTTGCTCGACTGCGGTCGCGTAATCGCGAGCCCATGCGCGATGAACTCGGCGCCGTCGGCCTGAAGGCGATCCACCAGATCGGGGTACAGCTCTGCGCTGAGCGCATCAATCGCCACAGTGGGACGAATGCCCCGTACCCTGAGGGCCTCAAGCAGACGGAAAATGCCAACCCTGTGCCCGTACTCACGCGTTGATACCCTGGAAATATTGGGGAAGTCCCGAATCAGCCCGCCGCCCACGCTACGAAGCTGGGGCCAGTCGGCCGGCAGCGGATCCTCGTAGGCCTCCAGGATCAGAAGCGGCACCACCGCAAGCTGGCCTGGCGCCTGCCAGCGAAGCGGCGCACGCGCCGGTAGCGGCTGCCAGGCCAGATGTGGATGGTCGTAGCCCGGTTGACGAACGCCAGGCCAAGGACCCGACGGCGGCGGCGGGCCAAATTCCTGGCGTATGGCAACGGCCGGACGCGCCGAGGCCCGGTCACGCCGCCGCGCTTCCACCTCCTCGGCGTGCGCCCAATGCTCGGCATAGTGGTGTGACAGATAGTGCTGCGCCATCTCGGCTGCGGTTGCAAACCACACGCCAGGCCGCGCGCAAATGTGATCAAGGATCTGGCGAAGATGCCCGATATGGTGGGGCTGACCGATCTGGTAGGGGTGGAGCGCAATGCAGAAGACGCGCCCTCCGCTTTCACTCTCGGCATAGAGTCGGTCGAAGGCATCGAGACAGGCCTGCACGAAATACCGGCCACCGTATGGCCGCCCGTCCCACAGCGGCGCGTCGTTCAGGTCATATGAATACGGTAGCGAAATCAACCGGTGACCCTCGACCCGAATAGGTACCGGCACATCATCATGCACCCAGTCAGCGTGATAGAGCATGCCCGACTCGGCGATCAGCGCCGGGGTGCGGGTGGTGTTGGTGATCGCTGGCGTGAGAATGCCTTTGAGCGACATTCCAGTATGTCGCATGAGGCTGTCTATGTTGTCCCGGTAAAAAGCACGCTCGGCCGCCTCATCCATGCCGTAAAGAAAACGCGTGTTGTAGAGGCCGTGGCTCATTACGT
>JALREG010000308.1 GCA_023253905.1 Burkholderiaceae bacterium | reverse complement strand
CGTGTTCAGCATGCTGGTGATCGCGCTCCACACGGCCTGTGTGGTGGCGTGGTTTGCGGGCGACATCCTGCTCGATGCCCGAGGCCAGATGCTGCTCGCGCTGGCGGCTTACGCCACGTATGTCATCAACGCCGGCCAGTTTTTGTACAAGCTGCGTCGAGCCCGCCAGGAGCGTTCAACATGAACGCAAGGATTCCGATTTCTCCGGTTTCTGCACAGGGGTGCGAACGGCCCGAGCCTGAAGTGCTGCGTGAGCGTGGTCAGCGCGAGGTGTTCTGCGGCCTGACCGGCATCATCTGGCTGCATCGCAAGATCCAGGATGCGTTTTTCCTGGTGGTGGGCTCGCGAACCTGTGCGCACCTGCTGCAGTCAGCGGCGGGTGTCATGATTTTTGCCGAGCCGCGCTTTGCCACCGCCATCATCGACGACCGTGATCTTGCGGGCCTGGTCGACGCCAACGAGGAACTCGACCGTGTGGTCGGTCAGTTGCTCGAGCGCCGGCCCGACATTCGCCTGTTGTTCCTGGTGGGCTCGTGCCCCTCGGAGGTGATCAAGCTTGATCTGGCTCGCGCGGCGCAGCGTCTGGATGCGCAGCGTGCGCCGTCGGTGCGCGTGCTGAGTTATTCGGGTAGTGGCATCGAAACCACCTTTACCCAGGGTGAAGACGCCTGTCTCGCGGCGCTCGTGCCGCATATGCCCGTCGCGCAGGCTGCCGAGCCGTCGTTGCTGGTGGTGGGTGCGCTCGCCGATGTGGTCGAAGATCAGCTCACTGGGCTGCTGCGCGAGTTGGGCATTGCCAAGGTTGACTGCCTGCCGCCGCGGCGCTCGCGCGATCTGCCCGCGCTGTCGCCTGGTACCCGGTTTCTGCTGGCGCAGCCTTTCCTGGGCGATACCGCGCGCGCACTCGAAGCGCGCGGCGCTGTTCATCTGCCTGCGCCATTTCCGCTTGGCGAATACGGCACCACCGGCTGGCTTGCAGCGGCCGCGCAGGCCTTTGGCATCTCGCAGGAGCGGCTGGATGCGGTCACCGCGCCGGCGCGGGCGCGGGCGCGTCGCAGCCTGGAGCGCTATCGCCCGCAGCTTGAAGGTCGCACCGTCTTTCTGTTTCCCGACTCGCAACTCGAGCCACCGCTTGCGCGCTTTCTTGCGCAGGAGCTCGGCATGCGGCCCACCGAGGTAGGCACACCCTATCTGCATCGGACGCTTCTCGCGCATGAATTACAGGCGCTGCCCGAGGGCGTGCGACTCTCCGAGGGGCAGGATGTTGAACGCCAGCTCGAGCGCTGTCGCGCTGAGCGCCCCGATCTGGTGGTTTGTGGGCTGGGGCTCGCCAATCCGCTGGAGGCTGAGGGCTTCACCACCAAATGGTCGATCGAGCTCGTGTTCAGTCCCATTCAGGGCTACGAACAGGCGGGCGATCTGGCTGAATTATTTGCTCGACCGTTTGTGCGTCGTGAACGCATCAGCGCGCTGATCAGCGAGGCCCATCGGTGAAACTTGCCCTCTGGACCTATGAAGGCCCGCCGCATGTGGGCGCAATGCGGGTCGCTACCGCCATGCGCGATGTGCACTATGTGCTCCATGCGCCGCAGGGCGATACCTACGCGGATCTGCTGTTCACCATGATCGAGCGGCGCAATCGGCGCCCGCCGGTCACTTACACCACCTTTCAGGCGCGTGACCTGGGTGGCGATACCGCTGAGCTCTTCAAGCGTGCCGCACATGAGGCGTTCGAGCGCTTCCAGCCGCGCGCCATGATGGTCGGCGCCTCGTGCACGGCAGAACTCATCCAGGACGATCCCGGGGGGCTTGCCCAGACGCTCGGGCTGCCCATTCCGGTGGTGCCTCTCGAACTGCCGTCCTATCAGCGCAAGGAAAACTGGGGCGCAGCTGAGACGCTGCTTCAGATGGTACGGGCGCTTGCCCGGCCGCCCGGAAACGCTGAGCCGGCGCCGGGCGCACGGCTGCGTTGCAATATCCTCGGCCCGACCGCGCTCGGATTCCGACACCGTGATGATCTGATCGAGGTTCGAAAGCTGCTGGAGGCAATCGGCATTGATGTGAATGCGATTGCGCCCTGGCAGGCGAGTCCAGCCGATCTGGGACGGCTGCCCGAAGCGGGATTCAATGTTGTGCTGTATCCGGAAACCGCCGGCCTCGCTGCCGGATGGCTACGCCGGCAGTTCAAGCAGCCGCATACCCACACGGTACCCATTGGTGTGCAGGCGACCGAAGCCTTCATCCGCGAAGTCTGCACCTTCGCAGGTCTTGAGCCCGAGGCCGCGATTGCGCGATGCCGGCGTGCCTGCCCCGGGCACTCTGCTTGGTACAGCGCATCGGTCGATGCCACCTATCTCACCGGCAAGCGCGTGTTTGTGTTCGGTGATGCCACGCACGCGCTCGCCGCTGCCCGCTATGCGGCGACCGAGCTCGGATTCAACGTGGTGGGGCTGGGCACCTACAGCCGGGAATTTGCACGCGAAGTGCGTGAGGCGGCAGCGGGCTACGGTGTTGAGCCGCTCATCACTGATGACTATCTCGAGGTCGAGCGTGCCGTTGCCTCGCTGCAACCCGATCTGGTGCTTGGCACGCAGATGGAGCGGCACATTGCCAAGCGACTGGGTCTTCCCTGCGCGGTGATTTCCGCGCCAGTGCATGTGCAGGATTTTCCGGCGCGTCACTCGCCGCAAATGGGCTACGAGGGCGCTAACGTGCTCTTTGACACCTGGGTGCATCCGCTCATGATGGGGCTCGAGGAGCATCTGCTCGGCATGTTCCGCGATGACTTCGAATTTCACGAGGGTGCGGCGCCTTCGCATCTAGGCCGCTCGGGTCACGGGCGCGGGGCAGCAGGCGATACGCTCTCCGACGCTTCACAAGGCGCCACCCCACAAATTGACGATGCCGACGCCACGGCGCCCGTGCTCACCAGCGGCAGCCCCCCGGCCACGGCGTCCTGGCAGACCACGGGCGGCGCGTCGATTCCCCCCGAGCCACAGGCCATCGTGGTGGGCAGTTCGCCCCAGGTGGCCTTCGAAGCAAGAGAACCGGGCACCTCTGCGGTCGGGTTGGAGGACGCCCCGCCTGCCACGGCCACCGTAAGGCCTGCGCCCGGCTCGCTGCAATGGGCTCCCGAGGCTGAACGCGAACTCGGCAAGATCCCATTCTTTGTACGCGGCAAGGCACGTCGTAATACCGAACGCTTTGCCGCTGAGCGCGGCGTGGCGCTCATTACCCGCGATACGCTCTACGAGGCAAAGGCGCATTATGGCCGCTGAGCGCATCCGCAATCGGAGCGGTAGCGGTGCAAACGGCCCGATGCTTCGTATCGTGGTCGTCACCATGGATACGCACCTCGCTTCAGCCACGGTCAGTGCCGCGCGCCGGCTTGCGGCACGGCTTCCGGGCGCAAGCCTGGAGATGCATGCAGCATCCGAATTTTCCGCAAGTGCCGAGCGCCTTGCACAGTGTCGCGCTGCCATCGAAGCTGCCGACATGCTGGTCGTCACCATGCTCTTCATGGAAGAGCATTTCCTGCCCATCATCGACCTGCTGCAGAAGCGTCGTACCGAGGTGGACGCAATGGTCTGCGCCATGTCGGCCCCTGAAGTGGTTCGTCTGACGCGGTTGGGCCGGCTCGACATGTCCAAGCCCGCAAGCGGGGCGCTTGCGTTCATCAAGCGCCTGCGCGGCAGCGCCAAGCCGGGGCAGGGTGGGGCCGACTCCGGCGAAAAGCAGATGAAGATGCTCAGGCGCCTGCCCCGCATCCTGCGCTTCATCCCTGGCACTGCTCAGGATCTGCGCGCCTATTTCATCTGTCTGCAGTATTGGCTCGGCGGGTCCGAGGACAACATGGAAGGACTCGCGGCGAGCCTCATCAATCGCTATGCGAGCGGGCCGCGTGAAGGGATGCGAGGCCGT
>JALREG010000264.1 GCA_023253905.1 Burkholderiaceae bacterium | reverse complement strand
CAACGAGTGGGGCTTCTCCAACCGGATGCTCGACACCACCGTCGCGCTCGTGAACGCGCGCTGAGCCATGCAGTTCAGGCGCCTCACCGATCTGGATCTTGCCGGCAAGCGGGTCTTCATCCGTGCCGATCTGAACGTTCCGCAGGATGATTCGCTTGCCATCACCGATGACACGCGGATCCGGGCGTCGCTGCCTGCAATCCGGCACTGCCTGGAGGCCGGCGCTGCAGTCATGGTCACCTCGCACCTGGGGCGCCCGACCGAAGGCGAGTTGAAACCCGAAGATTCGCTTGCCCCGATTGCAGCGCGCATGTCCGAACTGCTCGGCCGCCCGGTGCCGCTCAAGGCCAACTGGATAGAGGGTGGATTCACGATGCAGCCGGGCGAACTGCTGCTCCTGGAAAATTGCCGCTGCAACAAAGGCGAGAAAAAAGACGACGAGGCGCTGGCCCGCAAACTGGCTTCGCTCTGCGATGTGTATGTGAACGACGCCTTTGGCACCGCGCATCGCGCCGAAGCCACCACGCACGGCATGGCCCGCTTTGCACCGGTCGCCTGCGCGGGGCCGCTTCTTGCGGCGGAACTCGACGCGCTGGGGCGCGCCCTGGGCGACCCCCGGCGGCCGCTGGTGGCGATCGTTGCAGGCTCGAAGGTGTCTACCAAACTCACCATCCTGAAATCGCTTGCCGCGCGTGTCGATCAGCTGATTGTGGGGGGCGGAATCGCCAATACCTTCATGCTGGCGGCGGGGCTACCCATCGGAAAATCGCTTGCCGAGCGCGACCTGCTGGACGAAGCGCGCAGCATCATTGACCTGATGGCGTCGCGCGGTGCGCAGGTGCCCATCCCGGTTGATGTGGTGTGCGCGCCCAGCTTCGCAGCTGATGCGCCGGCCACCATCAAACGGGCGATCGATGTGACCGATGCCGACATGATTCTCGATATTGGTCCCGATACTGCGGCCACCCTGGCAGAGCGACTGAGGCAGGCAGGCACCATTGTCTGGAATGGACCCGTCGGGGTGTTCGAGTTTGAAAGCTTCGCGCGCGGTACCCACGTCATTGCGCAGGCGATCGCCGACTCGACAGCGTTCTCAATTGCCGGGGGCGGCGATACGCTCGCCGCCATCGCGAAGTTCGGCATTACCGATCGGGTGGATTACATCTCCACGGGCGGTGGCGCGTTCCTCGAGTTCCTTGAAGGACGGACCCTGCCCGCGGTGGCGGCGCTCGCGGCGCGACACGCGGCCTGATCCTTTTTCCCAGGGCTTTCACCCTCCGCAATGAGCTACGCACTGGCCACCGTCCTCTACCAGGGAAGCGCACTACCCTGCATCGAAGCCCACGGTCGGTTTCATCCGTTTGCCACGCTCAACGACGGGGCGTCGCTCCCCGCCAGCATCGCCACGCTGTTTGAAGACTGGGCGCTTTACCACCCGATGCTCGCGCGCGCGGCCGCCTCATGCCTGCCCAACACGGGCCTTGCCGCGGATCAGGTGGCGGTGCTGGCCCCACTTCGCTATCCCGGCAAGGTGCTGTGTGCCGGTGCGAACTACTACGATCATCTGGCCGAAATGGGCATGCCGGATGCGAAGAAGGAGGAGCAGCGGCTGTTCTTCTTCATGAAGCCGTCGCGCAATGCCGTGGTGGGGCCAGGCGCAACGGTGCACATGCCCATCGGCACTCAGGCCTTCGATTGGGAGGTCGAACTTGCCGCAGTCATCGGGCAGACGGCGCGCAATGTGTCAGTGGCCGATGCGCTCGCCCATGTTGCGGCTTACACGGTAGCGATTGATTTTTCGGCTCGCGACCATAATCGGGCGCCGGAAGCTTTCTACAAGTACGACTGGGTGGCGGGCAAGGGCAATGACACCTGCTGCCCGATCGGGCCGCGCCTGGTTCCGGCCGGTTCGATGGGCGATCCGCAGAACATCGGACTCAAGCTCTGGGTCAACGGAGAACTCAAGCAGGACGGCTGTACCGACCAGATGATTTTCTCGTTGGCCGAACAAATCGCGAGCGCCTCCCGAATCATGACGCTTGATCCGGGCGATCTGCTGCTGACCGGTACCCCGGCGGGCGTCGGCGCGCCCAGGCGAACCTTTCTCAAAGTGGGCGACCGGGTCGATGCCGAAATCGAACGTATTGGACGCCTGTCGGTGGTGATTCAGTCCGCCCGCTGACGTCCGCTCTGTTTCCGCAAGTTGCGTGCGACCAGGCGAGGTTCGCGCAACCGGGGTCAGTGTTCGCCCACCCGCACAATCTTCATGGTGTTGGTGCCGCCAGATTTTCCAATCGGCTCGCCGATCGTAATCACCAGCAGGTCGCCCTTTTCCACCACGCCCTCGCGCAGCAGCAGCTCTTCGGCTTCGCGCAGCAGCAGTTCACGGTCAACCGACTCATAGCGCATCATGAGCGGATGCACCTCGCGATAGAGACACATGCGGCGACGACTGCTCTCTTCGGGCGTGAGCGCATAGACCGGCACACCGGAATCAAGGCGCGAGGCCCAGAGCGCGGTGGAACCCGACTGCGTGAGGGCAGCGATCGCCTTCACCTTCAGATGCGAGGCGACGAATAGCGCGCTCATTGCAATCGACTGATCAATCCGGGTGAAGGTGCGGTTCAGAAACTCGCCATCGAGCCGCGTGTTCTGTGAGCGGTCGGCCTCAAAGCAGACGCGCGCCATGGCCTCGATGGTTTCAACCGGATATTTTCCGGCCGCTGTTTCGGCTGACAGCATGACCGCGTCGGTGCCATCGAGCACCGCATTGGCCACGTCGGAGACTTCAGCGCGAGTGGGAACGGGCGCCTCGATCATCGATTCCATCATCTGGGTGGCCGTGATGGTGAGCCGGTTGTGTTCGCGCGCCATCCGGATCATTTTTTTCTGAAGGGCAGGCACCGTGGCATCGCCCACTTCAACCGCCAGGTCGCCGCGCGCGACCATGATGCCGTCGGAGGCTTTCAGGATTTCCTCCAGGTTGTCGATTGCCTCGTAGCGTTCGATCTTGGCGATCATGAGCGCCTTGCCACCTGACGCCCGCGCGAGTTCGCGTGCCATGTACATGTCGGCCGCGTTCTTAGGAAATGAGACGGCGATGAAGTCGGCCCCAAAGGCCGTGGCGGTGCGAATATCCTCCATGTCCTTGGCCGTGAGCGCAGGCGCCGACAATCCGCCGCCCTGGCGATTGATACCCTTGCGGTCGGACAGCACGCCCCCCACCACAACCGTACATTCGATGCGGTTGGCATGAACCCGGTCGACCTTCATCACCATGCGGCCATCATTCAGAAGCAGGGTGTCGCCTGCCCGGACGTCGTTCACGAGTTCCTTGTAGTCGAGTCCGACCTGAGCGATGTCGCCCAGCGTGCAGTCGGTGTCAAAAGCAAAGGACATACCGGGTTCGAGCGAAACTTTGCCCTCGGCGAATTTGCCGATACGGATCTTGGGCCCCTGAAGGTCGGCGAGTACGCCGATACCCCGGCCGCACTGCTCGGCGATACGCCGCACCAGGGCCACGGTCTCGGTATGCGCGGCTGCGCTGCCATGCGAAAAATTCATCCGCACCACATCGACGCCGGCGCGGATCATGCGTTCGAGCACCTCGGGCGAGGATGACGCAGGCCCAAGCGTTGCAACGATTTTGGTGGCACGGGGAATGGCTCTGCTCACGAAGGTCTCGATCAGGCAATGGGCGAATCAGCCCGGTGGGGCTATTCTGCATGAGAGATACCGACTTCGCCTTGTCTTTTTGCAGGGGTTTGCGGTGCGCGAAGCGCGGGAACCAACACCCTGGGTCGCGGGACCCTTGTAAAGCGTCTGCCACGCAGTTAGGCGATAATCCCGGGTTGTCTTCAATACTGTCCAAGGAGTCGTCCCCATGCCCCTGGTTTCGATGCGGCAGCTACTCGATGACGCTGCCGAGAACTCCTACGGAATTCCGGCGTTCAACGTCAATAACCTCGAGCAGGTTCAGGCCATCATGTCGGCCGCGGCCGAGCTCGATGCGCCGGTGATCATGCAGGCCTCGGCTGGTGCCCGGAAATACGCCGGCGAGGCGTTTCTCAAGCATCTCATCGAGGCGGCCATCGAGTCGTATCCCAAGGTGCCTGTGGTCATGCACCAGGATCACGGCCAGTCGCCCGACATCTGCCGCGGTGCGATTGATCTGGGCTTCTCGTCGGTCATGATGGATGGGTCGCTGCGCGAAGATGGCAAAACCATCGCGAGCTACGACTACAACGTCGAAGTCACCCGCAAGGTGGTCGCCATGGCGCATGCGCTTGGCATTACCGTAGAAGGTGAACTCGGCTGTTTGGGCTCGCTCGAAACCATGAAAGGCGACAAGGAGGATGGTCATGGTGCAGAGGGCACCATGACCCGCGAGCAGCTGCTCACTGACCCCGAGCAGGCCGCCGACTTCGTTCGCCAGACACAGGTGGATGCGCTTGCGATCGCCATTGGCACCTCGCACGGCGCCTACAAGTTTTCCCGAAAGCCCACCGGCGAAACGCTTGCCATCGGTCGCGTCCGAGAAATTCACGCCCGCATCCCCAATACGCATCTGGTGATGCACGGCTCGTCGTCCGTCCCTCAGGATCTGCTTGCCGAAATCCGGCAATTTGGCGGCGCCATGAAGGAGACCTACGGCGTACCCGTTGAGGAAATCCAGGAGGCGATCCGCCACGGTGTTCGCAAGATCAACATCGACACCGACATCCGGCTGGCAATGACGGGTGCAATCCGCCGATTCATGGCTGAGTACCCCGACAAGTTCGACCCCCGCGAATATCTGAAGCCGGCCCGCGAGGCTGCGCGCCGCATCTGCCTGCAGCGCTATCGCGAGTTCAACTGCGAAGGTCGGGGTAGTCGTATTCGTCCGGTGTCTCTGTCGGTGATGGTCAACCGCTATGCAAGCGGTGAGCTTGCACAGGCGGTCAACTGAGGCCGCCGCCCACGCAGGCACTGTGCCCATGAGCGCCGCTCCGCTTCTCCAGTCCACGCTCCGGTCGCTGCCGCTTCTCGGTCGCGGGAAGGTTCGCGACAACTACGCGGTCGGCGAGGATCGGCTGCTGATCGTCACCACCGATCGTCTGTCGGCCTTTGACGTGGTGATGGGCGAGCCCATTCCTGACAAAGGGCGTGTGCTCAACCGCATGACGCTCTTCTGGCTGAAGATGCTGGGCGATGTGGTGCCCAACCATCTTCTCAGTCAGCGGCCTGAAGCGGTGGTGGCCGAATCCGAGCGCGGGCAGGTGGCCGAGCGGTCCATGGTGGTTCGTCGGCTGCGCCCGATCCTGGTTGAAGCGGTGGTGCGGGGGTATCTGATTGGCTCGGGCTGGAAGGACTACCAGCAGTCGGGCGGGGTCTGCGGCATTGCGCTGCCTGCCGGGCTTCGCATGGCAGAGCAGCTTCCCGAGCCGATCTTCACGCCGGCGGCGAAGGCCGAGCTTGGCGAACACGACGAAAATATTTCGTTTGACGAGATGGTCGCGCGCGTGGGTGGGGCGCTGGCTGCTCGCATTCGCGACATCAGTCTCGAGCTATATCGCCGGGCAAGCATCCAT
>JALREG010000227.1 GCA_023253905.1 Burkholderiaceae bacterium | reverse complement strand
GAGGTGATTGGTGATATTCAGCGCGCCGCGGGCGCGGCGGAACGACTCTCCCAACTGCTTGACGCGACGCCCGCGATCGGCGCGCAGGCCGATCGCGCGACGCATGCTCAGCACGACACCGGTGCAGCACCGCAAGCGACCGCGGCCACACCGCCCGCGGACGATCTCGCGCAGCGCGAGCCCGCCATCGTGTTCGATTCGGTCACCTTCACCTATCCCACGCGCGAGCAGCCCGCTCTCGAGGCGGTGAGCTTTGCCGTGGCGCCCGGAGAAACCGTCGCGCTCGTTGGCCCTTCGGGTTCTGGAAAAAGCACCGTCTTTCAGCTGCTCCTGCGTTTTCGCGACCCACAGGCGGGCGCAGTTCGCATGGACGGGATTGATCTGCGTGCGCTTGAGCCCGCCCTGCTTCGTGCGCGCATCGGCCTGGTGTCGCAGGACAGCACCGTGTTCTCTGCCGACGTGCTTGAAAACATTCGCTACGGCAGGCTCGAGGCAACCGACGAAGAGGTGATGGAGGCTGCGCGCGCCGCGCACGCGCTCGAGTTCATAGACCGACTGCCTCAACGCTGGCAAACCCCGCTTGGCGAACGCGGCGTACGGCTTTCGGGCGGGCAACGCCAACGAATCGCGATTGCGCGGGCGTTGCTGCGCGACCCCGAGCTTCTGCTCCTTGATGAGGCCACCAGCTCGCTCGATGCACAAAGCGAGCGCGAGGTACAGGCCGCACTCGAGGAGGCAACCAGCGGTCGTACCACGGTGGTCATCGCCCATCGCCTGGCCACCGTGCGGCGCGCTGATCGAATTCTTGTGCTCGAGCGCGGTCGGCTGGTCGAGACCGGGACCCACGCGTCGCTCTCAGCCACGGGCGGGCTCTACTCGCGGCTTGCCGCCATGCAGTTCGACGCCGCCCGGGAATTTGCGCTACGCTAGCGCGCCTTTCGCCTGAGCGATTGATCTGACGCGATCGGCACGACAATCGCGCCAGGCTTGATGTGGGCGCGGACTCATTCTTCGTATCATCCAACTCAGGCTCGTACCCATGGCACGCAGACTTGAAGGCAAAAAGGTGTTTGTGACCGCAGCAGCCCAGGGCATGGGCCGAGCCGCAGTGATGGCCATGGCGCGCGAAGGTGCGCACATCATCGCCACCGATATTCGCGAGGACCTTCTCCAGACGCTGCGTGCCGATGTGCTCGCCGACGGCGGCATCGCCCCCGATGTGCGTAAGCTCGATGTCACCGCGCCCGGCGCGATTGAATCGATGATCGAATCGGTCGGTGCGCTCGACGTGCTCTTTAACTGCGCGGGCTATGTTCACCAGGGCACCATTCTCCAGGCAAGCGACGATGACTGGGATATCAGTTTCGCGATCAATGTCCGGTCGATGGTGCGCACCATCCGCTCGGCGTTGCCCGCCATGATCGCGCACGGTGGCGGCTCGATCATCAACATGGCCTCGGTCTGTTCATCGATCAAGGGCCTTCCTAACCGCGCGGTCTACGGCACCACTAAAGCAGCGGTGCTGGGCCTCACCAAGTCGATCGCGGCTGATTTTGTCGGCCAGCGCGTTCGCTGTAACGCCATCTGCCCCGGCACCGTGGAAACTCCCAGCCTTCGCGACCGCATGGCACAACTCGGCGATGTCGACGAAGCGCGTCGCATGTTCACTGCACGCCAACCCATGGGTCGGCTCGCCAACGCCGACGAAATCGTTCCGATCGTGGTTTATCTTGCAAGCGACGAAAGCTCGTTTGCCACCGGGCAGTGGTTCAACATCGATGGCGGCATCACGATCTGACTGACAGGCGGCGCCAGCGATTACCCACAGCGACCGCCTCGCCTAGCCCCTCACCTACCCCCTCACCTGACCTTACCAAGGAGAAAGCATGAAACTCGTACGCTACGGCAAACCCGGCAAGGAAAAGCCCGGCATGATCGACGCAGACGGCAAGCTTCGCGACCTCTCGGGCGTGCTCCCGGGCATCGGCCCCGACCAGCTATCGCCCAAGGCGCTTGCCAAGCTTGCCAAGGTCAAGACGGCCAAGCTGCCCCTGGTGCGTGGCAATCCGCGTTACGGCGTGCCGTTCACCGGCGCCACCAAGTTTGTCGCCATCGGCCTTAACTACACCGACCACGCGGCCGAGACTGGCAACGCGCTGCCCAAAGAGCCCATCATCTTCCACAAGACGCTCACCTGCATGCAGGGCGCCAACGACGACGTGATGATGCCCAAGGGTTCCACCAAAACCGACTGGGAAATCGAACTCGGCATCGTGATCGGGACCCGCGCCTGCAACGTGAGCAAGAAAGAGGCCCTCAACCACGTCGCGGGCTATGTGCTTTGCAATGACGTCTCCGAGCGTGCGTTCCAGATCGAGCGTGGCGGTCAGTGGACCAAGGGCAAGGGCTGCGATACCTTCGGCCCGATCGGCCCGTGGCTCGCCACCACCGACGAAATCCCCAATCCGCAGAAGCTTGAAATGTGGCTGGATGTGAACGGCCAGTCCAAGCAGCGCGGTCACACCAAGAACATGATTTTCGACTGCGCCACGCTGGTGTCCTACTGCAGCCAGTTCTTTACGCTTTACCCGGGCGACATCATCACCACCGGCACGCCTGCGGGTGTGGGCCTTGCCACCAAGACCTTCCTGAAGGCCGGTGACGTGGTCACCCTTGGCATGACGGGTCTGGGCGAGCAGCGCCAGAAGATCGTCAAGTACAAAGCAGCGAAGTAAGCCCGCCGGGTTCGCGCCGCCCGGCGCGAACCCCTCAGCGTGCAGGCGGCTTTCGTGTTCCGTTTACCACCGGATAGTCGGGCCTGCCGGTTCGTATCCAGCTCACGATGTTGAGCGCCGCCTTGCGGCGTAACTCGATTTCCGACTGCACCGAATAGAACGCCGAGTGGGGTGAGAGCAGCACCCGTGGGTCGGTAAGGAGCGGGTGTGAGGCAGGAATCGGTTCGATCGGCAGCACATCCAGCCCAACGCCCGCCAGCCGCCCGGTGCCCAGCACGCGCACCAGTCCGTCCACATCAATCACCGCGCCGCGCGCCGTATTGACCAGATACGAACCTGGCTTCA
>JALREG010000159.1 GCA_023253905.1 Burkholderiaceae bacterium | reverse complement strand
TTCGGGGCTCCGCCAACAACGACCAGTTCAACGACAGCAGCCGCAACGAGACCTTCACAGGCGGCGCGGGCGACGACAGCTTCACCATCACGGGTGGCACCGATGTCATCACTGATCTGGGCCAGGGCGTGGATCAGCTTCAGGTGATTGGCGGGTCGGTGACGGCCACGGTGACGGCCAACTGGACCCCCACCGGCGCAAGTATCAATCAGGCCACAGCGAACCTGGAGTCCTCCGGGGTGATCGTCAATCTCAGCAATATTGCGGGGGGTTCCGGTTGGACCCTCAGCAACTCGGGCGGCGGCACATCGCTGACCGGATCGCAGTTGAACGACACCATCAGCGGCGGCACCCAGGATGACCGCATCCAGGGCGGTATCGGTGATGACCGGATTGCAGGCGGTGTCGGAAACGATACTTTCGTGATCGACTTTGGCACTGACACGCTGACCGATCTCGGAAGCGGTACCGATATCGTGCAGGTACGGGCGAGCGCCACGCTGAATGCAACGCTCGCCAATTCCTGGGCGGCGACCTCGCAAAGCGTCAATCTCGGGACAGCGGTCCTCACCACGCCGGGCCTGATCATCAATCTGTCAGCGGCTGACATCTCGGCGGGTAACGGCTGGCAGATCGTCAACACTGGCGGGGCGACTGGCAACACTGGTACGGTGATGATCGGCTCCGGCCTCGGCGACACGCTCACCGGAAGCGCGGGCAACGACACGCTCACCGGCGGCGGTGGCATTGATCAATTCGAAATCACCGCAGGTTCGGACACCGTCAATGATCTGGGGACCGGCGGCGCCGACCTGCTGCTGGTCTCCAGTGGCGCCACGGTCGTGAAGGCAACGATCAGCGCCGCCTGGACGCCCCTTGCCACCAGCATCAACAATGGCACCGTGAGGCTGGAGAGTAGCGGCGTGGCGGTCAACCTGTCGGCGATCACGACCGGCGTCGGCTTCACGCTGGTCAACACCAACGCGAACGGCACCGACCTGCAAGGCTCAGGGCTTGCGGACACCGTCACTGGCGGTAACGGCAACGACACGATTGGAGGCGGCTTCGGCAATGATGTGCTGAGCGGCGGCAACGGGATCGACATGGTTGACTACCGAAACGCCTCGAGTGCGGTCACTGTCAACCTGGCAACCAACACTGCAACCGGTGGTGCTGGAAGCGACACGCTGGCGGCATTTGAGGGGATCTTCGGGTCAGCGCATGCCGATACGCTCAATGGCACGACAGCGTCCGACACCATCAACGGCTACGATGGCAACGATACGATTGACGGCGATGCGGGTCGCGATCATATTTCGCCGGGCCGGGGCAGTGATCAGGTAACGCTCGGGGCGGGCAATGACACGATGCTCGTCGAGGCCGACTGGGTGAACGATGCCACTGCCGACACCATCGACGGCGGGACGGGCATCGATTCCATCGCGCTACTGGGCGCCGGACTCAATCTGAATTTCACCAACCTCACCCGATTTGGTGACGGACGAATCGAAAGCATCGAACGGGTGGATATCACTGGAACTGGCAACAACGTGCTGACGATTGACGTGAGCCAGGTGCTTGAATTCACCGATCTGCTCGGTGCTGCGGCGGTGCTTGTGATCGACGGTAACGTGGGCGATACCGTTAATCTGAGCGGTGAAGGCAGCGTGGCGGCCACCGGAACGATCGTTGAAGTCGATATCAACGGCAACGGCAACGTGACCGACCCGGGGGAAAACATGACCACCACCTCCAACGGAACGGTGGCCGCCAACTTTGGACTCGGCCCGGCCAGCTACTGGGTCTATTCCGATTCCACCTGGGGTAAGCTCCTGGTCAATACAGCGGTCACGATCCTCTGACAGCCGATCCGGCCGCCCTGTCTGGCCGCCGGAGTCGCCCTGTTCATGATCGACCAGCTTTTCAGCCTCCGCCCACGCGCGGAACACCTGTTCCACGCCCTGCGCGAGGGCAGCCTTGATGCGGTTCGCGGGGGCGTCACCCGCGACACCTACGGCCCGGGTGAGGCCTTTGCCCATCGTCTGATGGCCGAGCATGCGAGCGTGCTCGGGCTCGAAATTGGCACCGACGCGCTCTGCAACACCTACATGACCTGGCCGGGGCGCGACCGCGCCCTGCCCGCATGGGTCGTGGGTTCCCATCTCGATTCGGTCCCCGGCGGGGGCAATTTTGACGGTGCGGCGGGCGTGGTCTCAGGCCTCCTTGCGATTGAAGCTTTGCAGCGCGCCGGCATTCAACTCAGTCGCGATCTCACGGTCATGGGCATTCGCGCCGAGGAAAGTCTCTGGTTCCAGTACTCGTACGTAGGTAGCCGCGGCGCACTGGGCGCGCTCAAGGCCGATGCCCTGGAGCGTCGTCGAGTGGACACTGGGCGCTCGCTTGCGGATCACTTGCGGGAGGCAGGAGGAAGTCCAGAGACGGTACTCGCCGGCAAAGCGCACCTTAACGTCCGCGCGATCCAGGCCTTCCTCGAGGTGCATATCGAGCAGGCGCCCAGCCTGGCCGAGAGCGGCCACGCCGTCGCCATCGGCACCGCAATTCCCGGTAACGTCCGATACCCCAGCGCTCGTATCACCGGTGAATACGGGCATGTTGGACTGCCGCGGCGCTTTCGGCGCGACGCTGCGCTGGCCGGCGCAGACATCGCCACCCGTCTCGATCGGCTTTGGGAGTCATGGGACCGCGCCAATCGCCCCATGGCGTTCACCATCGGCGAATTTCACACCAACGCCGCCCGCCATGGCCTCACGATTGTCCCGGGCGAATTCCGCTTCAGCATCGATCTGCGCGCTTACGATCAGGCTGATCTCCAGGAGCTCGAACACGCGTTTGTTGCCATCGTGAGCGAGGTCGCCGCAGCGAGGCAGGTGCGGATCGATCTGGGCACGCGCGCGAGTGCCGAGGTCGCCAAAGCCGACCGCGGAATCAGCCGTGATCTTGCGGTGTGCGCGTCGCGCCTCGGCATTGACGCGCCGCCCTTGCTGAGCCCGGCCTCCCATGACGCTGCTGCGTTCTGTGCGGCGGGCGTGCCGTACGGGTTTGTCTTCATCCGTAACGCTAACGGTAGCCACCATTCCGAGGAGCAGATGGAAATCGATGATTTTCTGCGCGCCACCGCAGTGCTGGCTGAGTATCTGCGCGAGCAGTCGGCCTGAACTCCATCAGCCCTTCGCATCCCTGACCTGACGTCCGGAGTTCCTGTCATGCAGACCCTTCCCGATACGGCGCCACCAGCCGAGCGCACCCCCCGCCAACCTGAGCAAGCCTTTTTCACGGACCCTGCACTCGACCGGTTACTCGGGATGGTGATGACGCTCTCCGCAGAAGTCTGGGTGTTGTCAGACCGCATGCGCTCGATCGAGCATCTGCTCGACACCAAGGGTGTGCTGAACCGCGCCGACCTCGATGCCTACCAACCCGACGCAGACACTGCGCAGGCGATCGCAGCCGACCGCAACGCGTTCGTGAAGGCTTTGATGGACCATGTCATCAGCCGCCAGCAGTCGCGCGGCGCATGAGGGAGGCCCGCCAATGAAACCCCAGCGCAAGGTCGCGGCCTATCAGCAGTTTGTTCTGGACTGCAAGATTTACTGGTCGACCCAGATTTACCCAGAACTGCAAAGTCAATATTCGCGTCTTACCGATCAGGCCCAACGCTCGGGAAATAACGCGCCCACGCAGGCGCGCGACGCTCAGGCGCTGCTCGCCGATTCAACGCTCTACCAATTTTATGCATGGTACGAACGCCACCTGCAGCGCATGAAGTATTCCGGCCGGTTGGGTCTCGTTCCCTACTTTGAGAGCGAGCGCGACACGCTCGAGGCGCGCCTGGCCGAGGCCGATTCGCTCGACAATCTGGCACTCGACCCCGCATTCCAGCCGCCGCGCTACTACACCTCATTCGATGTGCACCAGCATCCCAAAGGACTCGCCGGCGATTCGCTCGCGGGACTAGTCTATGAGCAGGCTTCGCGAAGCACCACTCCGCTTCTTCGCCGGGACCGCGATCTGCACCACCGATTCACTGCTGCGTTGCTTGGACGCGTACGTCCGAAGCGAATGGTCGACCTGGGCTGCGGATTCGGAAAGAGTACGCGACCGTTTTACCAGGAGGTCGCTGGAATCGAACTCACCGCGGTTGACCTGTCCGCGCCCTGCCTTCGAGTCGCCGCCTTGAATGCTCGCGATGACCAGGCCTCGGGTGTGCGATTTCTTCAGCGCGATGCAGCCGACACCGGGCTGGAGGCAGGCCGCTTCGATACGGTCACCAGCACCATGCTGCTTCACGAATTGCCGCCACCGCATCTCGAGCGCGTAGTGGCCGAAAGCTTTCGCCTCCTTGAGCCCGGCGGCACCGCGATACATCTTGATTTTCTGGTGCCCGACCCCGACCCTTTCAAGCGCTTCATCCACTATTCGCACGGGCGTCGGAACAACGAGCCCTTCATGGAGCCGCTGAACGAACTCGATCTTGTGGCCATCCACAAACAGGCCGGCTTCACTGACGTGGAGATCATGCCGTTCGAGGAAGCGGAAGGTACGCTCGCACCCGACTATCGCGCCTGGCGCTTCCCCTGGGCCATGGTCATCGCACGCAAATAACGAACACCAGACAATCAAGGAGACAGCCGATGGACCGCCGTACTCTGATTCGCATGGCTGGGGCTGCGCCATTCGCCACCAGCATTTCCCTCGCGTTCGCGCAGGGCGCCTACCCCACTCGTCCGGTCCGCATGGTCGTGCCTTTTTCGCCCGGTGGCACCACAGATGTACTGGCCCGCCTGGTCGGTCAGAAGCTGCAGGATTCCCTGGGTCAGCCTTTCCCGGTAGAGAACCGTCCGGGGGCCAACGGCAACATCGGTACCGATCTGGTGGCGAAAGCCACACCGGACGGCTACACCATCGCGATGGGCTTTGACGGCACCATGGCGATCAACCCCCACATGTATGCCAAGCTGCCCTATCACCCCCAGCGTGATCTTCAGGCGGTGGTGAGCGTTGCACAGGTACCGCTTATTTTTGTGGTCCAGTCATCGCTGCCTGTGAAGACCATGGGCGAGTTCATCGCCTGGGCCCGTGCCCAGGGCGATAAGGTGCACTGGTCATCTGCTGGCCATGGCAGCACGGGCCACCTCACCGGTGAGCTGTTCAAGAGTCGAACGGGTCTCAGGATGACGCACATCCCCTACAAGGGGGGCGGCCAGGCATTACAAGATCTGCTGGGCGGTCAATTGCACCTGCTGGTCACCGCGCCTCCGACCGTGGACGGTCATCTGAAGAGCGGTGCGCTGCGTGCGCTGGCCCTGAGCGCACCCGCCCGCTTGCCCGGTCTTCCGGACGTGCCGGTCATGGCCGAAGTGGGCGTGACCGATCTGGTGGTGGCATCGTGGTACGGTGTGTTCGCGCCAAGCGGCGTGTCGGCTGACATCGTGCGAACGCTCAATCGCGCAATCAATGACGTGCTTGCGCAGCCCGACATCCGAGCGCGCTTCCAGGCGATGGGCACCGAACCCACGGGCGGCACACCAGAGCAGTTCGCCGAGACGCTGCGTCGCGATGACGCTCGGTGGGGAGCGGTGGTCAAGGAAAATGGCCTCAGGACCGACTAGGGCAGCCCGAGCGGCGCGCGCGCCAGGCTGCGCTGCGCACCGCGTCTCAGGACCGGTTCGGATGTTTCGGGGCGGTGGCAAGCACCACTGCGGCAATCGCCTGCAAGCCCGTGGTGAGCCCCAGCGCCCAACTGTAGCCATCAGGATCCCAGCCCCCTGAGGGTGTGCGCGGCCATAGATCAAGAATCCAGCCGATCGCGGCCTGAACCAGAAAAGCGCCGCCCAGCGACAACATATTGACCGCCGTGGACACGCGTCCGGTCTGCTCGGGCGGGAACAGCTGGCCCATGGCCACGTAGGCGACCGGGCCAGCCGAGCCAAACACCGCTGCAGCGGCCCATAAGGCAATAACAACCGCCGCCTGGGTTGGCTGCATCATCATGCCAATCTGAAGAAACACCATCACAACAAGACACACCACCGGCACGATGAAGGGCGGCAGCCCCGCGACGCTCGCCCGGCTCGATGTACTGCCGGTGATCATGCTGCCCGCTACCATTGCAAGCGTGTAAACAAACAGGACCCCGGCGCGAGCGAGCCCGTCCATCCCGGCGACATCGCGCAACCACGGTCCCGCCCAGAGTCCGAGGTAGGCAAAGTTGAACATCGACAGGGTGCCCATTGCGGGCCCATATCGCCAGAAGTGTCGCGACGCGAGAATGCGTCCGCTGACTGCGATGTCCCCCAGCAACGAGCGCGAAGCGTCTGCGGCGCGCGGCTTATCGGGCACCGCAATAAAAATCCAAACCGCCACCGCAAAGGTGAGGCCACCCAGCGCGCCAAACACACCTCGCCACCCAAGAGCGGGAAGTAGCGCCTGGACCGGCGTGGTGGTGAGTGCACTGCCGAGCGAGCCGATTGCCATGGCGATGCCGGTGAGCTGTGCGCGCCGGTTGAATTCGAACCAGTCTGCATGCGCCTTGATGACGGCCATGAGCCCCGCAGAGATCCCTACGCCGATCAGGATACGACCCGCGGCGAGGCCGGCAAACCCAGGCGACAGCGCAAAGATCATGAAGCCGAGTGCGGCAAGCGTCATCAGAACGGCCTGAACCCGCCTGGGGCCGTAGGCATCAAGCGCGACCCCCAGCGGCAACTGAGTGAGCGAATACGCCGCAAACAGAAAGGCCGCAAGCATGCCGAGCTCGCTTGCGGAAAGACCGAGCTCAATCGCCAGCACCGGCCCCACGATGGCCATCACAGTACGTGCGGCCTGATTCATGAAATTGGCTGCAGCCAACGGTATGGTGACCCGGGCCAGCATCTGCGATGACGCTCCTGAACCTCGCGAGCCCCCGACGGGCGCGACGGCGCTACACTACAGGCAAAGCGCAAACGGCATTGCCGCGCAAACCGAAAATCACACAGGAGGAGACCCGATGCTTCTGCCCACCTCGCTCGTCGGAAGCCTGCCCCAGCCCGACTGGCTGGTCGACCGTGACAATCTGCGCGGGCGCTTTCCGCCGCGTGTTCGCGCGCGTGAAATCTGGAAGGTGCCGGCTGCGGTGCTCGCCGAGGCGCAGGACGACGCCACCCTTGCAGCGATCAAACTTCAGGAAGACGCGGGCCTCGACATCATCACCGATGGCGAGATTCGGCGGGAGAGTTATTCCAACCGGTTTGCCACGGCGCTAGAGGGTGTTGATATCGACAACCCCGGTACCGCGCTCGACCGCTCGGGACATCCCAATCCCGTGCCTCGCATTACCGGCAAGATTCGCCGCAAGCACGCGGTTCAGGTCGAGGATGTGAAGTTCCTGCGCCGGCACACCACGCGGCCGATCAAGATCACCGTGCCAGGTCCATTCACCATGTCGCAGCAGGCGCAGAATGATTTCTATCGGCATCCCGCCGATGCGGCGCTCGACTACGCGGTGGCGGTCAATGCCGAGATTCGCGACCTGTTCGCTGCCGGCGCCGATATCGTTCAGATTGATGAGCCCTACATGCAGGCCCGCCCCGAGCCTGCAGAGCAATACGGGCTTCAGGCCTTGAACGCTGCACTGGAGGGCATCACCGGCACCACAGCGGTTCATATCTGCTTTGGCTACGCCCATGTGATCCATGCGCGGCCGAGCGGCTATTCGTTCCTGACCCAGTTGCGCAACTGCAATTGCCGTCAGATCAGCCTGGAGACCGCACAATCAAATCTCGACGTTGCGGTGCTCAAGGATCTTGCAGGCAAGAAAATCATTCTGGGTGTGGTTGATCTGGCCGACATGGCGGTGGAGTCACCCGACACCATCGCCGCGCGCATCCGGAAGGCGCTCCCCTATGCCCCCGCCGAAAACATCATCGTCGCGCCCGACTGCGGCATGAAATATCTGCCGCGCGATGTGGCGTTCGGCAAGATGCAGGCCATGGCAGCAGGAGCGGCCATCGTGCGACGCGAGCTTCAGGCCAAGGCCTGAGCGCGTCCGGTTCCCGGCCCGACACCCCATGAGTGCCTCAATACATCCTGAAGGAAGCCCCGTCGCCCACCACCCCATCGTGGGCGGCTGGCGGCTCGCCGACTGGCGCACAGAATATTCCGATGGCCGCGCCCCCACGCTTCCCTTTGGCGAGCATCCGGAGGGGCTGCTGGTCTACAGCCCCGATGGCTGGATGAATGCCAGCATCAGCCGAGCGGGGCGCCCGCCCATGTCGAGCGCGAGTCTGAAGCATGCGCCGGCAGCCGAGCGACTCGAGGCGATCGATGCCTTCATGAACTACGGCGGGCCGTATTCTTTCCCCGATGCGGATCATGTGCGGCATGAGGTGGTGATTGCCCTCTACCCCAACCTCATCGGGACCGACCAGGTGAGGCGGATGCGCTTAGTGGGCGAGCACACACTGATCCTGTCGGCGGAAGACACGTTACCTGGCACGAGCATCCAGCGCCGGCACTCGCTCACCTGGAAACGAATGAAGCCATGAACACCGTCACCCGTCCGCTAATCCGCCTGTTGCGCGCCGAGTTGGCTGACATCGTTGATGTTGGTCTCACGCCCATGGGTCATCGTCGGGTGGTGAACATTCAAGGTGGGCATTTTGAAGGCGATCTCATTTCAGGCACCGTGCTGCCGGGCGGTGCCGACTGGCAATGGGTACGCACCGACGGCACGATAGACCTGGATGCCCGATACACGCTCAAGACCGATGCCGGAGAACTCATTCAGGTGACCAGCCAGGGCCTGCGCACGGCCTCGCCCGAGGTACTCGCTCGGCTCGGCCGCGGCGAAGACGTCGACCCTGCGCTCTACTATTTCCGTACCGTCATGCGTTTCGAGACCAGCGCGCCTGCGTTGCTGCCACTCACCCGCCTGCTCGCGGTGGCCTATGGTCGCCGCACCCGAAATGCGGTGGAGTTGCGCGTCGATGAAATTCTCTAGGTTGTTTGAACGGCCCCGCGCCGTATCCCCCTTCAGGAGTTCCTCATGATCCGATCACTGATTCATGCCGCATTCGCAGGCGCCTGTCTCGTCACCGCGTCGCTTCCGGCCCTCGCGCAGCAGGCGAATTTTCCGAATCGGCCGGTCCGGATCGTTGTGCCCTACGCGCCAGGCGGAGGCACCGACATCATCAGTCGCCAATTGGCCGCCAAGCTGGGCGAGGCCTGGGGTCAGAATGTGGTGGTCGAAAACCGTCCCGGTGCCAACGGCATCGTAGGCACCGACCTGGTGCTCAAGTCGCCACCCGACGGGCACAACCTGGTGGTGGTGGTGGGCGCACATGTCATCAACGGAAGCCTGCAGAAAAGCATGCCGTTTGATCCGGTGGCCGATGCCGCACCGGTTACGCTCATTGCCACCTCGCCCTGGGTGGTCGTGGTCACCCCGTCCGTGCCAGCGAATACGCTCCGCGAATTCATCACTCACGCCAAGGCCAATCCGGGCAAGCTTCGCTTTGGTAGCTCCGAACCCTCATCTCGTCTGGCAGGCGAGCAGTTCAAGCAGCAGGCTGGCGTTGATCTCACTCATGTGCCCTACAAAGGCGGCTCGATGATCATGACTGACATGCTGGGCGGGCACATTGAGGCGGGGTTTACCAGCACGCTCACCGTGCTGCAGCACTACAAGTCGGGCAAGCTTCGCGTGCTGGCCGTGGCAGGGCGTGCACGCCATCCCTCAATGCCTGATGTTCCCACGGCTATTGAAGCGGGACTCCCGGCGTATGAAACCTATGCCTGGTATGGCATGTACACCGCCCGCAATGTGCCGTCCGACATCACCAGCCGCATCCAGAGGGACATTGCGCGCATCGTTCAACTGCCCGAAATGCGCGAGAAGCTGAATCAGTTTGGTGCCGAGCCTGTGGCGAATACACCTGAGCAATTCGCTGCGTTCACACGCGCCGAGTTTGAAAAATATGCGAAGCTGATTAAACAGGCCGGGATTCAAGCGGAGTAGTAGCGAGGCTCGTGGCGAGGCCCACCCCGCCGAGAGGACCGACGGCTGATCGAGGCGCCGCTGCCGCTCAAACAGGCGCCGCACCCGCCGCCGGTAGCCCCAGCAGTCGCCGCGCATTGCCCTCCAGGATTGCCGTCTGATCGGCCTCCGAGAGCCCCGGATGCGTGCTGACCACCTCAACCGGCTGCTCATAGGCAATCGGGAAGCAGTAGTCGCTACCCATCATGATGCGATCGGCGCCGATATGGCGAAGCAGATAGTCAAGCACCTCTTCGGAATACCCGATGGTGTCGTAGTGAAAGCGTCGGAGATAGCTGAGGGGGTCGGCTGACAGCGGTTTCAGATCCTGACGCTTCTCCCAACCCCGGCGCAGGCGCCCCACCAGCCAGGGAAACGCGCCGCCAGCATGCGGCAGTACCACTTCAAGCTTTGGAAACCGATCAAGGACGCCACCAAAAATGAGATGCGCGGCGGCGACCGCGGTTTCAAAAGGATTACCCAGCAGATTGGTGAGATAGAAACGCTCGAGCCGATCAGGCGCGAGCACGAAGGTGGGATGCAGAAACACCGGTAAGCCCAACGCTTCGAGCCGCTCCCACACGGACGTGAACGCTGCGTCTGACAGGTCGCGATCGAGCACGCAGGTGGCAATGCACACGCCTCGAATCCCGGGTAGAGATGGCAGCCGATCGATTTCGCGAAGCGCGAGATCGACCGCCTGAAGGGGTAGCGTAGCAAGGCCTACAAACCGCGCCGGATCCGACTGATGTGCCTCGGCAAGGCAGTCGTTATAGAGCATAGCCAGGCTGTTGCCGTCTTCACGACCCGCCCAGTAAACCATGGGCTGCGAAAGCGACAAGGCCTGCGCCGAGACGGCTTGGCCCGCCATGGCCTCGCGCCTTGCATCGAGATCGATAAAGCGCGGGCCGGTGGGCCCGGTTGAAAGATGTCCGTGCCGAAAGCGCGGGCCCGCCCCTGTCACCTCCTCCCAGACCAGGCCATGCGCGGGGCCTCGCCGTTGGAGTTCGGTGAGCCATCGCCGCGGGAACCAGTGAGCATGAATATCAATCGGACAGCATGCGCAGCGCATCAGAGGAGCCTCAGCGTGACAAGCGATAGTTGCGGAATGTAGGTGACCAGCATGAGCGCGATCACGCTGGCAATGATGAACGGCACCACAGCCGGATACATGACCGACATGGGTAAGCGAAACACCGCCTGCCCCACAAAGAGATTGATGCCGAAGGGGGGCGTGAAGGTACCAATGCTGAGGTTCATCACCACGATCACGCCGAAGTGCACCGGGTCGACGCCAATCGCCTTGGCAACCGGCGCGAGTAGCGGTGTGAGCACCAGGATGGACGATGCGGTATCGAGAAACATGCCAACGATCAGAAGCAGAATATTGATCGCCATCAGCACCATCCAGGGCTCAAACTTGAGTGCAAGCACCCAGGCGACCAGGCTCTGCGGCACGTTATTGACTGTGAGCAGCCAGGAGAACACACCGCCCGCCGCCACGATGATGAACACCTGCGCGGTAAGCACCATGGAGCGCCCCGCCGACAGCAGGATTTCGAAAGCACCGATCTCGCGGTAAACAAGGCCGACCACCAGCATCGCGTAGACGCAGGCAATGCCTGCCGCCTCGGTGGGTGAGAACACCCCCGCGTAGATGCCACCCAGCACTGCAACGGGCGCAAAAATCGACCAGATGCCATCGCGAGTGGCTTCCAGAAACTCGGCCAGACTGAACGGCGTGCCTCGCCCCTCGGCACTGCGCCCCACCACCCAGAAAATGGTCAGTGCGAGACATGCGGCCATTACCAACCCGGGAACCAACCCGGCTGCAAACAGTTTGACGATCGAGGTTTCGGCCGAAATGCCGTAGAGGATGAAGCCAATGGAAGGCGGGATGAGGTTGTCGATGGCAGCGCTTGAAACCAGGAGCCCTGATGCGAAGCGCTCGGAATAGCCTGCCTCGCGCATGCGGGTGTAGGTGAGGCTGCCCACCGCAGCGACTGTGGCGGCGGTGGAACCCGAGACGGCACTGAAGACCGCGGTGGTTCCCAGCGCCGTGAGGGGCAGCGCGCCACGCATGCCGCCCAGCATCGCCATGACCCAGCGCACCAACCGCCGCGACACGCCGCCCCGGCCCATCAGGTCGCCCGCGAAAATGAAGAACGGCACCGCCAGCAGCGCGAACTTGTCGATGCTGCTGTACATGGTCTGATGAAGCGCAGTGGCCGGAACCGTTCCGAAGATGAGCAGCACCGCCGTCGCAGTGGTGAGCAGCACCAGGAAGAACGGAAAGCCGAGTGACAGCAGGCCAAGCGGCAAAACCGAGAGCAGCCAGGTCATCGGCCATCCCCGGTGTCGGGATTGGAAGGCGAAGTTGAACCGAATACCCAGCGACGCCAGCGAACCAGCACAGCGAGTGCCGAGAGCGAGAATCCGATCAGTAGCGCCGAGTGCGGGATGACCTTAGGAATCTGCGCGCCCGCACTCACCGCCTCGGTCTGCGCAAATAACTGCACGATGGTAAACGACTGCCAGGCGATGAAGGCGCATACCGAAGCGAGTGTGACTGCGATGACCCCGTTGAGCGCCACACGGGCGCTACCCGACACGCGTGTCGAGAACAGATCCATATTCAGGTGGTCACAGCGCCAGGTGACCACCGCCGCACCCAGAAAGACGCCCCAGATGGTGAGCGCAACCAGCACTTCTTCGGCCCAGAAGATGGGCTTGGCGAACGCATAGCGCCCAATCACATTGGCGAGATTAAGGATGACGCCCGCCAGCATGATGCAGCCCAGCACCGCATAAATGCCACGCAGCGCCCGGCTTTCGACAGGCGCTGCGGTAGCGGGCTCAGCGGGCGGCACTGCGTTCATGCCGCGAGAAAGGGCGACACGACTTAGTACTTGTTCGCAGCGGCAAGCATCTTGCGGTAGAACGCATTGACCGCCGCATTGTCTTTGGTGACTTCCTCACCGATTCCACCGAGCAGGGTCTTGAGACGCGCCTTGTCGGCATCCGAGAAGCGCAACCACTCGCCGCCCGCCTCCGACCAGCGCTTACGCGAGGCCTCATCGATTTCCCGCGAGCGCGCCATCATGCGCGGCTGGAGCTTCGCCGCTTCATCAATGACCAGCTGACGCAGATCGGCGGGAAGCTTGTTCAGGAACGCGCGGCTCACGACCCCCACGGACACCACCATGGTGTCGTTGGACTCAGTGAGGAATTTTGAAATTTCATTGAACTTGAGATTCACATACACCGCAGTGGCGCTTTGGGTGCCATCGATCACGCCCTGCTGCAGGCCGGGAATGACCTCGGACAGATCCATCGGAACCGCGGTGCCGCCCAGCTGGCGCATCTTCGCGCGCTCGGCCGGCGTGGCGTTTACGCGCAGCTTCTTTCCCTTGATGTCATCGAGCGAGCGGATGGGTTGTTTGCCGAAATAATTTGCAAAGGCGAACGTGTAGGTCGATACGACCTGCATGTTGCGGTTCGCGCCCAGCGACAGAATTTCCTTGTTCAGCTCCGCATCGAGCAGCGTCTTTTCAGCATGGATCATGTCCTTGAACAGCATGGGAATGCTGAAGGTGCCGAAACGGGGGTCAATACCCGCAAAAAAATCAGCCGGTGCAGTGAAGGCCTCGACCGTGCCCAGCTGCAGGCCTTCGATCTGACTGGCGATGGTCCCCAGTTGATTCCGGGGAAAGAGGTTCACCGCAATGCGGCCTTTCGAACCGGCCTCGAGCGCCTCTTTCATCCAGGTGCCCCACTGGTGCTGGATGTCATTTAACGTGGCAAAGCCGATCTTCATGGTGAAGTCGGCGGCTCGGGCGGGCATGCCTGCACCGATGAGGGCGGATGCCGCGAGGCCTTGCTTCAGGAACCGGCGCTTGCCAGTGTGGGTAACGGGCTTCATGGGGTGTCTCCAGTCAGTTGTTTTTGAAGGGCGTGAAGGCGAAAAGGGGCTACCAGACCAGATCGCCCTCTCGGATCAGCATCTTGCAGCGCTCGGCCTCGGTGTAGGGCGCGTGGGCCACCCCGCACGGCATGCGAAACCAGGTGCCCGCCTCATAGGTGGAGAACTGGTCTTTCAGCACGCCCTCCAGCACGAAGGTTTCTTCGCCGATGGAGTGATCGTGAGACGGAATTTTCCGGTTGGTGTGCACATGACCGATGCGGCCGGTTTCAATGCCGGTGCTGTTCGGATAGAGGTGCAGGACATCGGCGCCACGGTGCGGGAATTCGAGCCACTTGGCATTGACCGCATCGATCACGATGCGGGTGCTGTCGGGCATGATGGGCACACGCCACTTCATGTAGAGCACGCAGCCCCCTGCTGAATGGAGCGAATGCGCGGTGCCGGCCGGTTGCCGCACGAAAGTATGTTTGCCGTAGGTGCCATGCTCATCGGCACACTCGCCCTCGACCACGAAGAAATCCAGCCGCTCGGCCACAGTAGCGTGTGGCAGGCGCGCGCCCGGCTCGAACTTGAGCAGCGATGTTTCTCGACCCATGCGCGGATGGCTGACGAACTCGAGCACCTTGCGGGTAATGCCGGCCCACTCGGTGGGCTCCCAGGACATTGTGCGCGTGTCCATGAATGCCACCTGATTGCAGTTGGCGTTGACCTCGGGGGCAGAACGCATGACGGCACCTCTTGACGGACTAACGTTGAACGGATCAAATAACTGTAAGAGCATGAATTAGCGATTGTCAACGTCAATATCGATATTCACCCAGGACACGCCCATGAATGACGAACCGGTCATCGCCCAGAAAGCACCCTACAAAGTCGAATTGCTGGAGGGTTACCGCTACGCATGGTGCTCATGCGGGCTCTCCAAGCAGCAGCCCTTCTGCGACGGCTCGCACACCTCCACCAAAAGCGGCATGAAGCCGGTGGTCTGGACACAGCAGAAAACCGTCACCGCCTATCTGTGCGGCTGCAAGCGCGGCGGCAAGGTGCCCTACTGCGACGGCACGCACAACGGTCTCTGAACCCGCCCACCCCACATGAGCACCCCCGGCTCGTCGATGTCGGAAAGCGCCACGCTCGCACAGTCCATCGCGCATCAGTTGCGCGATGACGTGCTGAACGGGCGCTACCCGCCTGGCGAGCGACTGCGCCTCGAAGACCTCAAGAACAACTTTGGCGTGAGCTGGAGCCCCGTCCGCGAGGCGGTCACGCGCCTGGTGAGCGAGGGACTGATCGTGGCTGACAGCCAGAAAAGCTATCGCGTGGCGCCGGCTTCGCGTGCTGAACTTGCCGAGACCATCAGCCTTCGGGTGCTGCTCGAGACCCGCGCGCTCCGCGAGGCCATCGCACGCGGCACTGACGCCTGGGAAGTCGATGTGCTGAGCGCGCATCACCGGCTTGCCAAACTTGAGTCACAGCGCATCTCGGGCCAGCAGATCAACGACTGGGAGGCCTGGCATCACGCGCTCCATCAGGCGCTCACCCAGGCTTGCGGCTCGCCGATCCTGCTTCAGTTCTGTCAGCATCTCAACACCATTCAGGATCGCTACCGACGCATCTTCTTCACGCAGCATGATGTCGACCGTGATGTGGCGGCCGAGCATCGGCAAATCACAGAGGCCACGCTGGCGCGGGATGCCAAGCTCGCCTGCAAACTGCTCGCCGACCATATCGAGCGAACGGGGCGCAACATTCTGACCACCATGCCGGAATAGGCCCGCTTCGTCCATGACCCTGCTCCGCACCGACGACGCCGAGCTCTACTACGAGCTCCATGGTGACGGCCCACCGCTCGTACTCATCCACGGCGCAAGCGGCACCCATCTGGCGTGGTGGCAGCAGGTGGCCGAGTTCCGTCATCACTTCAGCTGTCTTATCTACGATCTTCGCGGCTATGGCCGCTCTCGTGCGTTGGGTGAACTCGATCCCGCCGACGGCGAGGCACATGTCCGCGATCTGGCCGCCCTCATCGAACACACGGGCCTCGCCGGAGAGCCTCTCAACCTGATGGGTGCGTCCCTCGGTTCAGCCCCGGCGCTTCGCTTTGCCGCCGACCACCCGGAGCGCATCGCGCGACTGGTGCTGTGTTGCGGGCCCGGCTGCGTCAGCACCCCCCGTATCGATCAGGGGTGGGCGGAACGAATCGAGCGTATGAAGGCGCGTTACAAGCAGGTGGGCGCAAGCGAATCACCGCTGCCAGCGGGCGTGCCGCGTGTGCGCAGTGCCGGCGAGAAGGAACGGTTTGCGGCCGCCTACCACCCCTATGGGCCGGTTGGCGAGGCCATGCACCTCGATTTCCCGGCTCTCACATTCCTGTATGCCGAGATCATGGCCTCGTCGGGTGGCCCGCCTACGCCGGCCACCTTCCCGGTCTTTACCGGGCGACCCGTCTATGCCACCGACGCCGCGCAACTCATGTTTCCTGTTCTGGTGGCAGGCGGTACCGATGATCCGCTCTTTGCAGCCGATGAGTTACGCGAGGTGGCCAGCCTGTTTCCGAACGGTCGCTGCGATCTTTTCAAGGGCGCGGGGCACCTGGCCTACTACGAGCGACCGCGACGCTTTAATGATCTGGTGATGGCGTTTTTGCGCGGCACGGCGTGAGCGCGCAGCGGCCGCGCATCGCCCACTTAATACCGCACCCCGCGATCACCGCCGGTGAACACGCCAACCTTTACCCTGCTACACCGCGATGACCGGCTCGCCGTGATCGCTAAACCCGTGGGCTGGCTGGTCCATGCAACCGCACTCGACCGCGGGGAAACGCGCGTGGTCTTGCAGGCGCTTCGCGAGCAACTCGGTCAGACAGTGTTTCCGCTGCATCGGCTCGATAAAGCCACCAGCGGCGTTCTTGCCTTTGCGCTCGACTCGAGCACGGCGCGCTCCCTCGGTGAATGTTTCGAGCGCGGCGAGGGGATCAGAAAAACCTATCGTGCCATCGTGCGGGGCTGGCCAACGGGTGACCGGCTGATCGACCATCCGCTCACCCGAATGAAAGACGACCGCAGTGAGTCACGAACGCACAGCCTGCCCGCGCAAACACACCTTCGGATGCGACACCGAGGCGCCCTGCCAGTGGCACACGGACCTTATCCGGAAATCCGATATGCGGAGCTTGAACTCCAGCCGCTCACCGGGCGCAGACATCAGATCAGGCGCCACCTGAAGCACATTGCGCATCCGGTGATCGGGGACTCGACCCACGGGAAGGGCCCGCTTAATCGAGCGGTGTCCGAGCATCTGGGCCTTGCGAGACTCTGGCTTCACGCGGAAAGCCTGGAGCTCGTCATGCCAGGCGCGCGCGAGGGTCTGAGATTTATGGCCCCCACGGGGCCCGAGTGGCAGGTCTGGCGGAAAACACCCACGTCTTCCGACCAGACCGCTTCATCTGAGTGCTAGCCCAAACGCGCAGGCCTTACATTCCAGCCTGCGAGACGAACTTGATGTTCAGGTAGGGCTCAATCGCCTCGGCCCCGCCTTCAGACCCGTAGCCTGAATCCTTGATGCCGCCGAACGGCACCTCGGGCAACGCGAGGCCAAGGTGATTGATGGTGACCATACCCGCTTCGAGTTCGGCGGCGATGGCCTGCGCGGTCTTTGCCGAGCGGGTAAACGCGTAGGAGGCAAGACCAAATGGCAGACGATTTGCCTCGGCAACTGCATCTTCGAAGGTTGCAAACGGATTGATGACGGCGAGCGGACCGAATGGCTCTTCGTTCATGGCGCGCGCCGATCGATCGAGTTCGGTGATCACGGTGGGCTCGAAGAAGTTGCCCTGGCTACCGATACGGTGGCCACCGGTCTGGATATTGCCGCCCGCCTTACGTGCATCTTCAACATGCGCGTCCATGGCAGCAGGACGGCGCGGATTGGCAAGCGGCCCCATCGAGACACCTTTCTCGAGCCCGTTACCGACGCGAATTGCCTTGGTGTGTTCAACAAAGCGCTCAACGAACTGCTTGTAGACACCTTCCTGGACGAGAAAACGCGTGGGCGATACACACACCTGGCCAGCATTGCGGAACTTGCTGCCCGCCATCGTGCGCGCGACCGCGTCGGCATCGACATCATTGAATACGATGACCGGCGCATGGCCCCCCAGTTCCATGGTGGTTCGCTTCATGTGCAGGCCCGCGAGCGCAGCAAGCTGCTTGCCCACCGGGGTGGATCCGGTAAAGGTGATTTTCCGGATGACCGGATGCGGGATCAGGTATTGAGAAATTTCGGCAGGCACGCCGTAGACCAGCCCCACCACGCCAGCGGGGATGCCGGCGTCAACAAAGCAGCGGATGAGTTCAGCCGGCGACGCAGGCGTTTCTTCCGGCGCTTTCACGATGATGGAGCAGCCCGTGGCCACGGCTGCTGAGAGCTTACGCACCACCTGGTTGATGGGGAAATTCCAGGGCGTGAAGGCGGCTACCGGGCCCACCGGTTCGCGCAGCACGAGTTGATAGATTCCTTGAGCGCGTGCGGGGACCACGCGCCCATAGGCCCGCCGCCCTTCCTCGGCGAACCAGTCAATGATGTCGGCACCCGCGAGCACTTCGGCCTTCGCCTCACCGAGCGGTTTGCCCTGCTCCATGGTCATGAGCGTCGCGATTTTCTCAGCGCGCTCCCGGAACAGATCAGCGGCTTTACGCATCATCTTGTAACGGTCAAACGCACCGGTCTTGCGCCATACCTGAAAGCCTCGCGAGGCGGCCTCCAGCGCACGGTCAAGATCGGCCCGCTCAGCCCGTGCGACGGTGCCGATGGTTTCACCGGTGGCGGGGTTGACAA
>JALREG010000105.1 GCA_023253905.1 Burkholderiaceae bacterium | reverse complement strand
TCGCTGGCGTGAGAATGCCTTTGAGCGACATTCCAGTATGTCGCATGAGGCTGTCTATGTTGTCCCGGTAAAAAGCACGCTCGGCCGCCTCATCCATGCCGTAAAGAAAACGCGTGTTGTAGAGGCCGTGGCTCATTACGTCCCAGCCACGCTCACGAATCAGCGACGCGATCTCGGGAAAGTGGTCCAGCAGGGCCAGATTGAGCGAGACGGTGGGCCGTACCGGATACTGCTGCAGCACCTCATCCATGCGCCACAGACCGACCCGGTTTCCATAGTCGCGGAATCCATATTCGCGAACATCGGGATGAACCGGAACGCGGTCCCATGTTTCTCGACCGATTGCCGGGGGCGGGGTGTATTCATAGAACTCGATGTTGGGCACGATCCAGACCGCAAGTCGCTTGCCGCCGGGCCACTGGATGGGCGGCCGTGATGTCACAGGCGCATAGCGGACAAAATCACGAATGGAGGGCATAGCCAGTCTCCTGAACAGTCAGGCGGCCCGAGCCGGGCCCACCACGGGTAAACAAAGCGCTCCGACGTGATCAACTTGATCGAGCTTCTGGAGCTGCTCGTAGAGGGCGAGCGCACGATCATCGGCAACCCCGGCATGCCGCGTACAGCCGAGAAACTTGTCCAGAATCGCTGAGGGCGACAAAGGCGTGTCTGCGTGCCCCGCAGCACGCCGCACCCGCGGTGATTCCAGTACCCGGCCATCGCTGAGGTGCACGAAGATCTGATCAAACGGCGCGGCATCCCGCCATCCTGGCTCAAACGCTTCGGTGGTGACGAGTCGCGTGCAAGCCATCAGCCGCTGCATGACCGGGCTGAGGACCACTTCGTCGCGCAACTCCCTGAAGCCCACCGCACCGTGTACGAGCGCCGCACTCACCGCGAAGGGCAGGCTGAACTTGGCCTGCAGACTGTCCTGAGGCAGCGCATAGGGCATGACCGCCGCATGCCGCACGCTCACGTGGGCCACGATAGACGTAATACGGTCCGGATCAGGCGCCTGCGCCGCCCGCAGGGCAAGGGCTGCGTCGATGCCACGCTGCGCAGCGCCCACCACCGGATATTTCTTGATGTTGAGGCCGAGCTTTTCCGAGCGCCAGCCAGCTGGCATGGCGGTGCTCAGGTCGACCCTGCCCGCAGGCGAGAGCGCTTTCAGCAGACCTCGCCCGCCCTCGATCGCGCTGGGCGAGGCCGAAAGACCCGCGCGCGCAAGCCCTGCGGCCTGGATGCCCACGCTCGCGGCACGGCCACCATGCCAGGGCTTGGCCATGGTGCCAAAATTTTCGAATACGCCTCCAGCACTCGATGCCGCGAGCGCCAGGGCATCCGACATCTGCGCCGCTGACAGGCCCCAGACGACGCCCGCCGCGACCGCTGCCCCGAGCGGCCCAAGCACGGCTGTGGGATGCCATCCCTTGTCGTAGTACAGATCAGGTTCGCGCAGAAAGGCGTCGGCCCAAACCTCGTAGCCCGCGGCATACGCCCGCAGCATTCGGGCGCCATTGGCCCCCACACTCTCGGATGCAGCCAGGATCGCCGGAACCAGGACCGCGCTGGGATGGTTGGAAAACGCGAAGTCATCGTAGTCGAGCGCGTGCGCAGCAGTGGCGTTGACCAGCGCCGCCTGCCCTGCCTGGGTGCGATCGGCCCGATTGACCAGCCAGCACCTGGGCGCCCCGCCCTGCTCGACCACCCAGTCCGACAGCCGCGCAACCGCAGGCTCCCGCGCCCCGGCAAGCATCACGCCCAACGCGTCGGTAAAGCCCAGGATAGCCACTTGGCGAACCGACTCAGGCAGGGTGCGTCCCGCCATGCTGGCGGCAAACTCGGCGTACATCCGGGTGAGCGGCAACACAACGGAAGGAGTCGGTTCAACCATGCTGGTGCTTACGCGTTCACTTGAGGTCAAGCCCGGCATCCTGGTAGTCGTCGCACACACAGCACAGGTATCGTTTGCCGGGACCGCCTGATGCCCTGCTCCACCCTCACTGCACCACCTTCACTGCTCCCCCCTTACTGCTCGGGGCGAATGTTGCCGCGCCGAACAATGTCTGCATACTGAACCAGATCGCGGCGCAACTGCTCGGCGAGCAACTGCGGCGTACCGGTCCAGGCCTGAAAGCCCAGCGTGTTCATCCGCTCCTGAACCTCGGCGCTTTGCATCTGCGAGTTGATGGCCTGATTGAGAAGACTCACGATATCGGAGGCCGTGCCTGCAGGCGCAAATACGCCGTACCAGAGGTCTACGGCATAACCCGGCACCCCCGCCTCGGCGACCGTTGGCAGATTGGGCATGGCTCGCGAGCGCTCGGCCGGCGCGACCGCCAGCGCACGAAGCCGTCCGCTTTCGATGTGCTGCTTGACCGACGCCAGGGTGAGGAATGCCGCCTGCGTCTGCCCGCCCACGAGATCATTGATCGCAGGCCCACCCCCCTTGTAAACGACATGCGTGATGTCAACGCTGGCCATCTGCGAAAAGAGCGCTGCGGCCAGATGCTGTGGTGTCCCGCTTCCCGGATTGGAGTAATTCATCCGCCCGGGCGCAGACCGGGCAAGCGCAATGAATTCTTGAACGGTACGCGCCTGCACCGAGGGATGCACCACCAGTGCCATCGGCGCCGAGGCCATCATCGCCACTGCGCTGAAATCCTTCAGCAGGTCGAACGGCAGCTTCTGAAGGCTCGCGTTGATCGGCATGGTGTTGGCGCCAAGGAGTAGCACCGAGCCATCAGACGGCGATTTGGCAACCAGATCGGCCCCAATGTTGCCGCCGGCTCCCGGCCGGTTCTCAACCACGACGGGCTGCCCCAACGCGGCGCTCAGTCGCGGTGCCACCGCACGTGCCAGGATGTCGGTGCCGCCACCCGGCGCATAGGGAACGACGAATCGGATCGGCCGATCAGGATAGCGGGTCTGCGCGGTGAGAGGCGTAGCCGCGAGCGCTGCCAACATGAGCGCCGCAACGGCGAACAGGGCGCGCAACCGCGCGGGGCGAGGCGTGGACGGCGTGTGGGCACTCAGGGGCATCGTTGGCGCTCCATGTTTTCAATGGGTCCAGACTCTACCGCGGAAGGGCGGGACACTGGTATTTTTGTCTCGTGCGCGCGCATCGAAATGGGCCAACGCCGATCGCAGTCGATGGCCATGATCAGCCGGCCAGCGCGATGCACTACCATCCCTCAAAAAAAACGACGCCGCCCGAAGACCGGGGGCGTCTGGCACGAGACACCGGAGGATGGGTAGGAATGAAACACTGTGCCAAAACTGTCGGCCTGGCCCTGTCTGGGGCCCTGCCTGAGGTCCGGTACTGAAGGTCTGGGTACGCCTCCCTGGTTGCTAAGGTTGGCCCGGGGGCGCAGCTGTCCTGCGACTGCGCGCGCCCAGGGGGTGATCTGGATTCAGGTTACTGCGCTCGACCCTCGGTCATTGATTGATCCACTTGCAGCGCTGAGGTGCGCACCGTTGCGCCCGGTGGCTTGGCAAGCTCCGGGTGCGCAGTGAGCATCTTCGCGCCGTTCAGGGGCTTGTTGGCCCCCTGATGGCAGGTCGCGCAGTTGACCTTCGCGATATCGCCGGTGCGGCCCAAACGCTCCTTGGGCTGCCCTGGGGTGAGCGGCACCATGAACACATTGTTCAGGTCACGAACCATGCGGATGCCGTGCCAGGCCTGAACGCGTGCCGGCGGGCTCTGATTCCACTCGGCAAATGCGCGCGTGTTATGGCAATGCACACAACCCACACCCAGGCCTTCCGACATGTGGACCATGAGCGCATGGGTGACTTCCGCCTGCTTGAGCGGCACCTGAACGTTCACCGGCAGCGCAGTGGTCGCGGTGACGCGAATCTCGTCTTTGCCCAGCAGGTATGGGGTAAACGGATCATAGGGCAGCGATGAGTTACCGACCGAGGCCTTGCCCGCCTTGTTCTGGCCAAAGTCGTTACCGAGCATACGGCCTGCGGTGGGAGCCGGAGGATCGGCGAACCATTTGTACTCGGGCACGTTCTTGCCGCGGTGGCAGGTATAGCAGGTGACCCCGGTATCGGCGACGTGGTTCTTCCAGTTGCCGTTGATCTCCTGCGTCATCTGCAGCATGCGACGCGAGACCACCTTGGTCTGCATCGAGTCGTCGGCAAAATTTGCCGGGTTATGGCAATAGACGCAACCTTGCTCGGGCGACACCCAGTTGCTCATCGCGATCATGGTACGGGTGAACTCACCCACACTGAGATGACCCAGCACCTTGACGTTCTGATAGACCTGGGCTGCCTTGGGACCGCTGGAGTCGGCCGGATCAAGCGCGGCCGGTGCTTCGTGGCGCGAGGCATTGGCCGCTTCAATCCTTGGGTTCGTGACCTTCTCCATGCCGGTGCCGCGATAGCCGATCTGCTTGGTATCCATGGGCAAGCGCTCGCAGCCCGCGAGCAATGCGCTCGCCAGGACACCTGCGGCGGCGACCAGGGCGATTCGGAAGTACGCCATGTCGGGCTCCTGTTATTTCGCGACCGAGGGATCAGGGACCGGGCCCCAGATCTCGGGATAGGCGGGTGCGACACCATGTTTGACCGCCCACAGATACCAGTTGTCGACCACCGTGCCGGTGAGCAGGATGCCGATGCCGCCGGTGATGCAGGTGAGCACCGCAAACCACCACGCCCAGCGGTGAATTGACTCCATGGTGGCGTTGAAGCCCATGGTCCAGCGCCAGAAGAGCGCTGCGCGTTCGCTTGCCGTACCCCGGTCATAAATCTGCTCGATCTCGCGCTCGCCACCGTAGCGACCGACCGCCAGAATGGTGGCCGCATGCATCGCGAACAACAGCGCCGAGCCGTACAGGAAGGCGATCGACAACATGTGGAACGGGTTGTAGAACAGGTTTCCGTAGCGAAGCGAGAATGCCGTGGTCCAGTCGAGATGGGAGAAGATTCCAAACGGCACCGCCTCTGACCACGACCCCATCAACACCGGCCGGAAAAAGCCCAGCACCAGGAACAGCCAGATGGCTGCTGCAAACCCCCAGGCGATGTGTGTGCCCAGACCCAGTGCGCGGGCCCGCCGATAGACCCGAGCCCACCAGAGAAGAATGGACACGGTGATGAAGAAACCAGAAAACAACCACCAGCCGCCTTCGTTCATGGGCGGCAGGCGCAGGCCATATTTGGCCGAGGGCGGGTCGACCGACAGCCAGAAGAGCTGCTTCACGAACTCGATCGGACTGTAGTTCACCTGCACCAGCATGTTCCAGCCGATGGCAGTAAAGCCGATCACGAAGAAAATCAGCGAAGCGATGCCCAGAAAACCCAGGTAGATCGGACCGATCTGGGCATTGCCGAACCAGGCGAGTGCCTGCACGTGGATGCCACCCGTGCGCTCGGCGGTATCGCGCTCGCGCTCAAGCGGAACACCGGGATACGTCGGCGCATCAACCCGAACCTTGGTGAACAGGTTCTGGTAGTACGGGACCGGAAACAGTGTTGTTTTCATTGAGAGTCTCCCGTCAGGACCAGATCGGCAGCCGCAACCACCAGCCCCACCACTCGGGCCAGCCGCGGGTCCAGAACGGACCGCTGATTACGATACAGACCGCGCTGAAGAACACCGCCGACAGTGCAAGGAACAGCCCGAGCCGGTGGATACCAAGCGTGCCCACCGAGTAGCCGATGATGTCGCGAAAGAAAGAGTCTTCATGCTCGGGCGTCTTCACCAGTTCACCCTTGGCAGGGTTGGTGGAGGACAGAATCAGGCCGCCGTGCATGGCGAGCGCAAGCGCAGTGGTGAAGAACAGCGACACCGCGATCATGTGCGCCGGGTTGTAATGAAAATGCAGATACTGATAGCCCACGTTGGAGACCCAGTCGAGGTGACTGAGAATGCCGTAGGGAAAGCCGTGACCCCAGGCGCCTAACAGAACCGGTCGGATCACCACCAGCGTGACATAAGCGAAGATGGCGACGCTGAAGGCCACTGGCACGTGATACCCCATGCCGAGCTTCCGGGAAATTTCTACTTCACGCATCGCCCATGAGCCGAACGCGCCGATGGCACAGATCGTAATGATCTGCCACAGGCCGCCCTCCTTGAGCGGTGCCAGCCCCAGTCCGTATTTCAGATCGGGCGGCGCGATGTTGATCTGCCAGAGATTCCAGGTGCCGCCGATGGCAGCGCCGTAAAGAATGAGCGCGGTGCCCACGAAGGTGAAAAACACCGTGGTGATACCAAAGAACCCCACGTAGAACGGACCCACCCAGAAATCGAACAGGTCGCCTCCGAGCAGCGTGCCTCCACGCACCCGATATTTTCTTTCGAAGCTCAACATCGCCATCTGCGGGCCCTCCCAGCTGTCGTCTCGGGCGGCGGACCGGCGAGTGCCGGACCGCCTGCCTTTCTTCCTGCGCCTACTTCTTGGCGGCAGCCGCGGCCTGAGCGGCCTTGTACTGCGCCTGGCTCATGCCATCGAGCCAATTGAAGCTGGTCGTGCTGAGCAGAATGAGGTGAATCATTGCTGCCAGCCCAAAGAGGAAAACGCCTTGCGCAACCATCGCGCGCAGCGGGTCGTACAGTTTCCAAACGCGCCACATAGATCAATCTCCGTTCAGATGAGATGCGACATCAGGGTATAAACCGCGCCCCTGACACCGCCCACCAGGGTTTCACTGCCTTCCGCACCAGGAAGCCAGGAGCGCCACGGCAGCAACAGCACCGACGCGACCAGCGCTACGCACAAAAATGTGACGAAGCAGACCGCAAAGATGAAGTGATAAGCGAGTGAATCGCCTCGTGCCTCATGCCGAGCCGATGTATTGCTGAGTGGTGTCATGACTATTCCCGAACGGGTGGAATCAGTGGAACCAGGGGCGCCAGGCCCAGACGAGGATGTGTGCGATCACGGCGATTGCCGTGAAGCCCACCAGACCTTGCATGTAGTACGTGTGAAACTCCTGGGCTTCCTCGTCAGTGAGCCCTGAGACGCTCTTTCCACTCATGGGGTGTTCTCCATTGAGGTGGCCGTGAAGGCCAACTCCACGCTGGGCCCGCGTGGATCAGGCAGCCGCAGCACCGCGCCACGACGTTCGGTACGCCTCTTTACTGAGGCTTTGTTCGAGGAGAGGGAGGCAGCACTCATACGCTTACCGCCTGCCGAACGACTCCGGCTGCGCGATCAACGCGCGCCGCAGTCACACGGTCTTCGCCAGCCTCACGGGCTTCGCGCTCTGCGCGGTCCCGCAGACGCTTAGCCACAGAGATCTGTATCAGCACCGGCTCGTCGGCCACCCGATCGGCCAGGCGCTCGCGGGCGTCTTCGTCCCAGTCGAGGCTGCGCGCATCCGGAGCAACCGTGCCGGTGGGCGTGGGCTCAACGCGATCCATATCGGTGCCTAGCGGCAGGATGTGAAACAGCGCATCAAACAGGCCGTTACAGAATTCCTGCACGAGGTAAGTGGCGCCCGCGTAGCCCATGAAGGGCGTACCGGTATGACGGCGGATAATGGCACCCGGGAACGAGGCGGGCACGTAGGTGGCACGCGCGCCCTTTTCAGCGAGGTACATGCGCTCGTTGTAGCTACCGAACATCACCAGCGGCGTTTTCTCGTGACAGAGCTTGCGGATCGCTTCGTTATCGGTTTTATCGCCAGGCTTACGCGACACGGCGAAGGAACAGGGCAAGCCGAGTTCGACTTCAAACAGGTTGCGAAGCCCGCGCGCGTAGGTGTCGCTTGCCACCACGGCGAAACTGGCGGTGCCAAAGAAGTCCTGGGTGACCGAGCGCCACAGATCCCAGACTGGCTTGATGGTGGTGTGCTTCTCGCGCTCGATGAAGGGCTCGGGATCAAGGCCCAGCAGTTCGCCCAGGGCACGCAGAAAGCGCGTGGTGCTGTGAAGCCCGATCGGTGCCTGCAGCCAGGGCCGCTCAAGGGCTTCGCAGAGGAGCGCACCAAACTCGCGGTACATGCAGATGTTGACCTGCGCATCCGCAAGCTTGGAGACATCAGCCAGGTGTGCGCCCAGCGGAAAGGTGAGATTCACCTCGGCACCGATGCCTTCGACGAGTCGGCGGATTTCCGCCAGATCGCTGGGCATATTGAAGGTGCCGTAACAAGGGCCAATGAGGTTGACCAGCGGCCGCTCACCCGGCTTGCGGGGCTTGGGCTCAGGCACTTTTCTCTGGCCATATTCGGACCAGAGCCAGAGCATGGCGCGGTTGGCCGCCTGCCACTGGTCTTCGTCGATCGTGCGCGGCAGGAACCGCTGAATGGTGGTGCCCTCGGGCGTGACACCCCCACCGATCATTTCGGCGATGGATCCGGTCACCACCACAGCGGGCAGGTCGGGGTCGAGCACCGCGTGCGCCCGCCGCATGGCGTTTTCGGTGCCCTCACGACCCAGCTGCTCTTCGGCCAGGCCGGTGACAACGATGGGTAGTTCATGGGGCGGTAATGCGTCGGTGTAGTGAAGCACCGAGGTGACCGGCAGGTTCTCGCAACCCACCGGGCCGTCAATCACCACCTGCAGTCCCTTGATTGCGGTGAACACATAGACAGCGCCCCAGTAGCCGCCCGCACGATCATGGTCGAGGACCAGCATCAGCCCATCTCCTCTGACTTGCGCTGCGCGGCCGCCTTCTGCACGCGACGGCGGGTGAGCGCGCGAAACTCGGGGCGTTCGACCGGCACCCCTTGCCAGATGCCCGCTTTCTCACCCTCACCAACATCACCGAAAAACGCCTTCATCTGATCGAACCGGTCGCGGTTACCGATCGCGGCATTGATGACCTGCGCAAGCGAACCCGCGCCGGCAGCGCCCATAAGCGGTCGCGCCGAGATGAGGTTGGTGAAATACAGTGCAGGCAGGCTTTTTTGCTTGGCCGCCTGCACAACAGGCGTGGTGCCAATGGCAAGATCAGGGCCGTACTCTTCGATGGCAGCCAGATCGTTTTCGAGCGATGCACGGTACTGAACCCGTGTACCGTGCTCCTCGAGCCAGGCGCGGTCGGCTGCGCTGAATGCCGTTTCCGGGCAGGCCGAACCCACGTAGGGCACATCGGCCCCGCTCTCAATGAGCAGCCGCGCGACCAGAAGCTCAGAGCCCTCGTAGCCGCTTACGGTGATCCGCCCCTTGATCGGAGCGCGGGCAAGCGCAGCGCGAATGCCGGGCAGGACCGCATCACGCGCTGCACCGATCGCGCGTTCGCCCACACCCGCCGCCTCGCCAATTGTGCGCAGCCACTCGGCGGTTCCTTCGTAGCCCACCGGCGCCGACCCCACTACCGGGCGGCCAGCGGCCTCGAAGACCCGAATGCTTGCGGTGTAGAACGGATGCACTGCGGCCACTGCTGCGCAATCAAGCGCGGCATACAGCTCACGCCATTCACGGGTGGGGACCGTCGTGCCCAACGCAAGCCCGAGCGGCGCAAGCATTTGACCCACCGTCATCGGGTCAGCGGGAAAGAGTTCGCCAAGCAAGGTAACGGTGGGAAGCGCAACCCGCCCCTGACGCGGCGCGGCCACCGGACCCGAGCGCGCCTCATTCAGGGCGTACTGCAGCATGGCGCCCGCCAGCACGTCCTTGGCCTCGGCATGCGTGGGTACACCGAACCCTGGCACATCGATACCGATGATGCGAACGCCGTTGATTTCGCGCGGCAGCAGCTGAAGCGGGACGCCGCTTGCAGTGGGCACGCACAGGTTGATGATGACCAGCGCGTCATAGCGTTCGGGGTCGGCCTCGCGGTAGACCGCCTCCCGGATATCCTCGAAGAGCTTGCCGGTGACCAGCGTTTCGGAATTGAACGGCACATAGCCAACACTGCGACGCGCACCGTAGAAATGCGAGGTGAACGTGAGGCCATAGACGCAGCACGCCGAGCCCGAAAGGATGGTGTGCGTGCGCCGCATGCGCAGTCCCACCCGGAGCGACCCGAACGCGGGGCACATGCTCTGCGGCTGATCATGCGGGCCTTTCGGATAGTCGGCGGCGTAGCGCGCCAGCGTTTCGCTCTTGCCGGCTTTCCGCGCAGCCTCGAGCATCTGGTCGCGACCGCCGTGGCAGGACAGCCCCTCGAGGGTGCTCGCCTGCGCCGACGAACCGGTAGCGGCCGTCTGTCCGGCAGACTCGTCTGCCGGCAGGATCGGGATGGGTTGGCGCGCGTTCATGGCTGGTGCATGGACTCAGATTTGTTCGTAGACCACTTCGAGCGAGGGCTTTTCCACGATGTCGCGGCCCATCATGTCAGCGGCCGTGGCTGGCTGCAGCACGACGTCGCGGCCCACGGCACCCGCGGCAAACAACCCGAGGAGCCCATCCTGGGAGAGCGGCTTGGGACGCACCGGCGGCGCTTCGGCCACATTGGTGGCGAGCGTCTCGAAGAGAGGCGCCCATTCATTACCCGGCCGTCCAATGATTTCGTAGCTCGCGCTTTTCCGGCGGATGTCTTCATGCGCCGGAATGGCTGCGAGCACAGGAATGCCCGCGCGCTCGGCGAACGCCGCTGCCTCGCCGGTTCCATCATCCTTGTTGATCACCATGCCGGCCACACCGACATTGCCGCCGAGCTTGCGGAAATATTCAACCGCAGAGCAGACGTTGTTGGCCACGTAGAGCGACTGCAGGTCGTTGC
>JALREG010000043.1 GCA_023253905.1 Burkholderiaceae bacterium | reverse complement strand
CGTTCGCCCTCGGGACTTGGCGGAGTGGACGGGACTCGAACCCGCGACCCCCGGCGTGACAGGCCGGTATTCTAACCGACTGAACTACCACTCCTGATACTACTTGCTCTGCCTGCAGATCGACCCGGCGAACCACTTCGAATCACAGACAAAGGTACAACTCAAACTGCGAACATCAAGACCTGGTGGGTGCTGAGAGGCTCGAACTCCCGACCTACGCCTTGTAAGGGCGCCGCTCTACCAACTGAGCTAAGCACCCGGTCGAGCAAAGCGACGATTATAGGGAAAAGACATGAGCACCGCAAACCGAAGTGCCGCCCTACGCGCTCGCGCTTTGATGATGTTCAATTGATCGCGTCTTTGAGCGCCTTGCCTGGACGAAACTTTGGCACATTGGCCTTCTTGATTTTGATCGCGGCGCCGGTTCGGGGATTCCGCCCGGTACGTGCTGCGCGCTTACCTACTGCAAACGTGCCGAATCCCACCAGGGTCACGGTACCACCCTTCTTGAGCGTGGTGCGGACCGCACCAATCAGCGCATCGAGCGAGCGGCCGGCCGCTGCCTTGGAGATGTCGGCTTGTTTTGCGATGTGCTCGATCAGTTCGTTCTTGTTCACTATGGTCCCCTTGTCACACGATAAAAACGCCGGCCAAAAAAATCTTTGCGTCGACGCGGAAAAAAAGAGGGCGTATTAAATCGCCGGCGAACGCGCCTGTCAATCGAACTGCGTCACCGCAGTCGACTGCTAGACCCAGGCCAAAGCGATGCACACATGACAACTGTCAGTCAACTGGCGCCGCTCGAGTCGCACCCTCATGACCCCCGTAACCCAGCCTCACGAATCAGACGGCCACGGGCTGCAAACTCCCGCTCGACCACGCCGGCAAGCTCGGCGGGGCTGCCCGCCACCACGATGAGCCCGCCCGCTGCCAGTTTGTCCCGACTTTCCGGGTCTGAGATTGCACGACGAATCTCGCTGCTCAACCGCATCTGTATGGAGGCTGGCAGATTGGCAGGCGCGAAAAACGCGAGCCATGAACTCATCTCGAATCCAGCATAGGTTTCCGCAACGGTCGCGACATCCGGCAAACCGGGATAGCGCGCAGCGCTGGTCACCGCAATGGCGCGAAGCCGGCCGGACTGAACATGCGGGAGGATGGTGATCGCACTTGCGAACACCATTGAGATCTGTCCACCTATCAGGTCTGCAATGGCAGGGGCGCCACCCTTGTAAGGAACGTGAACAAAAGGCGCCCCCGAGCGCTCACGCAGCAATTCGCCTGACAGGTGATGAGGGGACCCGGCTCCCGAGCTTCCGAAGCCGCCCTTGTCCGGGTTCCGGCGCAGCCATTCAACCAACTCAGGGAGTGTTCGTGCCGGGACACCGGGGTGGGTGACCAGCACGATCGGATTGGCCGCCGCAAGGGTGAGCGGTGTGAAATCGCGAATCGGATGATAGCTCGGCGTCGCGGTCATGTGCGTGCTGGAGGCGTGGGTGGAATCGGTGCCGAGCAGGAAGGTGTAGCCGTCGGGGGCAGCACGGGCCACATGCTCGGTGCCAATGATGCCGCTTGCTCCGGCGCGGTTCTCAACCACCACCGGCTGCCCGATCGCAGCCGATACTCTTTGCGCAACCATACGCCCCAGTGCGTCGGTGGAAGCACCCGGGGGGTAAGGCACCACCAGGCGAACCGGCCGATCTGGCCATGAAGGCTGAGCGGTGAGCGCGCCCGGCAGCGCAAGCAGCGGTAGGGTCTGAATCAGGTGTCTGCGGTTCATATGACGCTTTCATGAGTCGGACAAGTTGACACTAGAGGCGAGGCGAGATTCGTGTCAACCGCTGCGCTGCTTCAGCGCGTTCCGGTATTCGCCCTGCTTGACGGTATGATCAGCGCTCGCATCGCTCCAGACCCCACCAGCGATCGTTCTAACCACGCGCGAGTTCAACAGATTCGATGCCGTATCCCTCACCCTTTTTCGCGGATTCAAAATGAGCGCACTGAAAATCATTGCCCTGTCGGGAAGCCTGAGATCAAAAAGCTATAACAATGCTGCACTCGTGGCAGCAGCGGCACTCGCCCCTGACGATCTCTCGATTCAGATCGTTGATTATTCCGCCGTGCCACTTTACAACGGAGATCTGCAGGCCCAGGGATTCCCGGCGAGCGTGCAGGCCCTGGGCGCTGCTGTCGGCAAGGCCGACGGCCTGCTGATTGCAAGCCCCGAATACAACTTTTCAGTCAGCGGCGTGCTGAAAAATGCAATCGATTGGCTCTCACGCCTCGACCCGCAGCCCTTCAAGGGGAAGCCCACCGCAATTTTGTCGGCCACCAGGGGGCCACTTGGCGGTGCCCGCAGTCAATACGACCTCCGCAAAATCATCGGCGGCCTAGAGGCCAACGTTCTTACCAAACCCGAAGTTTTCATTGGTGCGTGTCACACCCGGTTCAACGAGCAGGGAGAGTTGACCGATGAGGCCACACGAAAGATCATCGCTGAGCAAATGGTTGCTTTGCGCAATTGGATCCGGCAACTGGGCCCCAGGGCCTGATCGAAGGACCCAGTGCGTATACCGGGGGGCAGAGCGCCCTGATGGGTCCCCGCCTCTCACTCGCTTTGCACCCCAACCTCGACCGGCGTCAGGGCAGACCTTAGGAGACCGCGATGTCTGATTTCGTGCCGATTCGTCAACTACATCATTTTGCCTGGCGTTGCCGGGACGCCGAGGAGACCCGACGCTTTTACGAAGATCTGCTCGGTTTGCCGTTGGTGCACGCGATTCGAAATGAGCGAGTCCCAAGCACTGGCGATGAGAACCCGCATCTGCACCTCTTCTTTCAGATGCGCGATGGCAGTTGCATCGCCTTTTTCGACCTGGGTGATGGCCAAACAGCAGCGCCATCACCCAATACGCCTTCCTGGGTCAATCACCTCGCACTTCGGGTCGATACGCTTGAGGCGCTAGACGCTGCCCGCAAGCGCTTGATTTCAGCGGGGATCTCGGTGCTGGGTCCCGTTGACCATGACGGCTATGTGCACTCGATCTATTTCTTTGATCCAAACGGAATCCGCCTCGAACTCACAGCTGAAATTGCTTCGGAGCAGATGCTGAGTGGTTTTCGAGGCAGCGCGCGCGCGCTCTGCGATGGCTGGACTCGAGAAAAGCAGCAACGATCGGCATCCCGCTAGCCATCTTTCACCTTCCGCTTTCACTCACCGGAGCGCTTGCCTTGAATGCAGTAGCCTCGCACCGCGTCCAATCGGAATGGGTTCATGTCCAGTTCCCCGAGCAATCGGCCTTCAAATCTGTGTATGGGTTCTCGGGCTCTGTAGGAACCGTGCACCTTGAGGGCATTCGCTACGTTCCTGAAGGCGTCCCGTCGCGAACCCTGATCATTTACATGCATCCGGCAAGCACACTGCAACTGCTTCCCATGCCGCGGGCCATGGCCGAAAGCGGCCAGCACGTTCTGTGCGCGGGCAGCCGCTACGCCCGCAACGACAGCGCACTGATCATGGAAAATGTGATCGTCGATTTGGGCGCCTACATCCGCCATGCCCGCGAAGTCTGGCGCTATGAAAAGGTGGTGCTGGCCGGCTGGTCAGGCGGGGGGTCGCTCTCGCTTTTCTATCAGTCGCAGGCGGAGCGGCCGACGATATCGCACACGCCCGCGGGCGACCCCTGCTCGATCATGACCGCCGGGTTGATTCCTGCCGATGCGGTCATGTTTCAGGCTGCACACATGTCGCGCGCGCACACCTTCTCCGAATGGATCGATCCCAGCGTAATTGACGAAAACGACCCCGATCGCCGCGACCCTGAGCTCGACCTTTATCATCCCGACAACAAACCTCCGTACAGCGCCGCGTGGCTCGCAAAGTTTCGCGCGGCTCAACTTGCCCGCGCGCACCGCCGCACTGCCTGGGTGCGGGACACCCTCGAGCATCTCAAGCGAAGCGGCAGCCGGGAGCTGGAGCGCGGGTTCGTCACGCACCGAACCATGGCCGACCCGCGTTTTCTTGACGGTAGCATCGAACCGAATGACCGGCCCATCGGCACCTGCTTCATGGGGGTGCCAGAGGTGGCAAACAATGGGCCGGTGGGCCTTGCGCGATTCTCGACGCTGCGGTCGTGGCTTTCGCAGTGGTCGCTCGATGACAGCAACGCGGACGGTGTACGAAGCGCACAGGGAATTCACGTGCCCTTTCTTGCCATTGAACACTCGGCTGATGATGCGGTGCCGCAATCCCATACCGGACAGATCTACCGCGCGGTGGCGAGTTCGGACAAAACGATGCGCGTTATTCGTGGCGCTACGCATTATTTCGTCGGACAGCCCGATCTGATGCGCGAGGCTGTTTCGCTTACGACCGACTGGCTGCGAGAGCGTGCCCTCATAAACGACTGAGCGCCTGCCCGGTTCACGAGCACAAGCCCATCGAACAAGGACCACACGCCAAGTCCTGGGACGCTCTGAATCGTCCTTGCTGCCTGCTGCGAATTGAGCCAATATCTGCTCCGCTCCGATCCCATTGAGTTCAAAATGAAACAAACGCTGATTCAAGGTGGCCTTCTGGTCACGATGGACCCCGAGCTTGGCGATCTCTCGCAGGGAGACGTGCTCATCGAGGGTAACCAGATCGTGTCGGTTGGGTCCCGATTGTCGGCACCCGGCGCCCAGGTGGTCAATGCAAGCGGCATGATCGTTGCACCCGGTCTGGTCAACGCGCACATGCACACCTGGCAGACCGGGCTGCGTGGCGTAGCGGCCAACTGGACCATCCTCGAGTACTTCAAAAAAATGCACGCGGGTCTCGCGACGCTTTTTTCGCCCGAGGACATTCGTATCGCCACGCTCGCAGGCGCCTTAAACCAGATCAACTGCGGCACCACCACGCTCGCCGACTGGTGCCACAACAATCCCACACCGGCCCATACCGATGCGGCGATTGACGGTCTCGCCGAGTCGCAGATCCGCGCAGTGTTTTTTCACGGCTCCCCCAAACCCGACCCGAAACCCGGGCAGAAGCCGTTCTGGGAAGTTCCGCACCCCCGAAGCGAAGTAGAGCGGCTTCTCAAGTCGCGATTCAGTTCGCGGGATCAGTTGATGACACTTGGCCTCGCGATCCTGGGGCCCCACTACTCCACTTATGAGGTTGCGGTAGACGATTTTCAACTCGCGCGCGAGTTCGGTCTCATCGCAAGCATGCACTGCGCGGGCGCCGCCGCGCGCGTGCCCGACGGCTGGGACCGCCTGGGTCAGGCGGGTCTGCTGGGTGATAACAACAACATCGTTCACGGTAACGATCTGACCGACGCGCAGCTGAAGTTCATGCTGGACCGCGGCGTCAGTTTCTCTCTCACGCCGGAAACCGAAATGTTTCAGGGGCACGGGTTTGCAATTACCGGGCGGCTTCGCGATCTGGGCGCCCAGCCCTCCCTCGGGGTTGATCTGGAGTCGTGCATCAGCGGCGATATGTTCACGGTTGCTCGCATGGCACTCGCGTCCCAGAAGGCCTTTGACAATGCGCGCGCCAAATCCCGCGACGGCAAGCTGCCAGACACCGGCACGATCACCGCACGCGAGGCGCTTGGATGGATCACGGTTGAGGGTGCCCGCATGCTCAAGATGCAAGACCGAATCGGATCGCTCACCCCTGGCAAGCAGGCCGATCTCATTATGGTCCGCGCCACCGATCTCAACATGCAGCCCATGCATGACCCGGTTGCCACGCTGGTCACCCAGGCGAGCCTTGCCAACATTGATTCGGTCATGATCGCCGGCGAGTTTCGTAAACGCAACGGCCAGATGGCATTTGGTGCGCTGGCGGATCGCCAACAGCAGCTGGTAGTCTCTGGGCAGCGAATCATGCGGGAACTGGAAGCCCGGCTGAAGGCTGCCGCGCACTGAACCATCGGGTACCGTGCGGGCGGCGCACGAACAGATCCGTTCAAACTTGAATTCAATCACCACGGAGGAGCCATGAAGACGAATCGTAGAGAGGCACTTAAGCCACTTCTCGCCGCTGCCGGCGCACCTTTGCTGTCTATGCCTTTCGCGGGCGCAGCGTCTGCGCAGTCCGGTGCGCCAGTGCGCGTAGGCGGTACGCTTGCCCTTACTGGCCCACTATCGGCCACCGCCATGATTCACAAACTCACCGGTGAAATTTATGTCGAGCAGTTGAACAAGCGGGGCGGACTGTTGGGGCGACCGGTGGAATGGGTGCTGAAAGATGATCAGTCCAAGCCCGATCTTGCGCGCACGCTCTATGAGCAACTGGTCACCGTGGACAAGGTTGATCTGCTGATCGGCCCTTATGCGACAGCCAATATTCTGTCGGCGATGGGCGTCGCCCAGCGCTACGGAAAAATTTTGGTTCATCACACCTTCGGCATTCCGGGCCTGGCCAAATACGACATGCAGTTCCCAACCTGGGCAACCGGCCCAACCCCGGAAATTTCAGGTCCGAACATGGTGCTCGATGCACTCGCAGCCGGTCCCAAGCCGCCCAAGACCATTGCCATCGTCACCTCAAAGTTTCCGTCGGTGCACTTCATGTCGGTCGGCGCACGCGACGTAGCGAAGAAGCGTGGCCTTCAAGAGGTGTTGTGGCTGGAATGGGAATTCGGTAACCGTGACTTCGGTGCGATTGCCAGCCGATTGAAGGCAGCGCGCCCTGACTTCATCTGGGGAGGTGTCATCGCCCTGGAGGGCATGCTGCTGCTCGACGCCATGAAGAAAATCGATTACGCGCCGCCCACCATGTTCCACTTCCTGCCAGCGCCGGGACCGATGATCAAGTCGCCCGATGGCAACCTCGGGCTCGCCATGACCATATTCGAGCAGCATGAGCCCATGATGAAAAACGCAGGGGCTCTTGAGTTCTCGAAGATCTTCAACGAGCGGGCCACGAAGGCATCGCTGCCAGACACGTCAGTCGACACGCAAGCGGCGGCGTCCTTCTCCGCCTGGCAAATATTTGAAGCGGCTGTCAACGCCACCAAATCGCTGGATGACAAAACCCTTGGCGCGTGGCTCAAGAAAAACACTGTCAACACCATCCAGGGTCCCATGCGTTTTGATGGGGTCAACAATTACGGCGACGATCTCACCAAACTCAAGCAGGTGCAGAACGGCGAGTGGGTGGTGGTCTGGCCAAAGCCCTTCGCCAAGCCTGGCGCATCGCTCAGGACGCCCTGAGCAATGCAGATGCCCAGCCTCGAACTGCTCGGACAGTCGTTGCTGTCCGGGTTGTTCATTGGGGGTCTCTACGGCCTGCTCGGACTCGGTTTGAGCCTGTCCTGGGGAATGTTGCGCCAGATCAATCTGGCGCACTTTGCCCTCGCTTTTCTAGGCGCTTACCTCACTTACCAGTTGTCCGAGCATTTCAAGCTGGATCCGTTCCTCACCATGGTCATCATCGTGCCAGGGTTCTTCCTGATCGGCATGGCGATGCACTGGGTTTTTGCACGGTTCAAGGTCACGCCGTTCAACTCGCTGCTGGTGACCTTCGGTCTGACCGTCATCATCGAGAGCGTCATTCAGTGGATCTGGTCGGCCGACTATCGAAAGCTCGAGTCATCCTATAGCGACGTCAAGTTCCAGGTCGGTCAGCTTTTTTTCCCGTTGCCCGAACTGATGACGCTACTGATCGCGGTTGCGCTGTCGCTCGCGGCCTGGGCGCTCCTGCGCTATACCGCGCTTGGCAAGGCCATGCGGGCCATGTCCGAAAATCCGCGGATGGCCGCTGCCTTTGGCATCAATGAGCCCATGCTCGCGTTAATGTTGTCAGGTGCGGCCTCTGCGTTTGCGGGCGTCGCGGGGGCGTGCCTCGCGCTTAGCTTCACGCTGGCCCCTTCGCAGATTTATGCGTGGGTCGGGGTGGTGTTTTCTGCGGTCATGATCGGGGGTCTGGGAAACCCGCTGGGTCCACTGGTGGCCGGGATCGTGATCGGCTTGTCTGAAGCAGCCACCATGGCTGTCACTGCGCCTGCCTGGGCGCCGCTGGTCTCGTTCTCGCTGTTGATAGCGGTATTGCTGCTTCGACCCGGGAAGGTCTGACATGGACCGACGCGTGATCGCAGGCTTCGTCCTCATCCTGCCGCTGCTTGCCGCGGTACCGCTATTGAAGCTGCCTGCCTTCTATGAAACCTTCCTGTACCTGGTGCTGCACTGGATCGTACTCGCCACGTCCTGGAACATTCTGTCCGGCTACTCGGGCTATTTCTCGTTCGGTCACGGCGCGTTTTTCGGCGTAGGCATCTACACCACCGCGGTTCTGGCGGGCAAACTCGATTGGCCTTTCCTCGCCACGCTCCCCGTCGCGGGCATGATGGCGGCCGTTTTTGGCGTAGCGCTCGGCGCTATCGTGTTCAGACTCCGAAGTTTGCGAGGGGAGCTATTCGGGCTCCTGACGCTTGCGATCACGTTTGTGATCGGCACGATCATTCTCAACACTCCGATCGACGGTGGCCCGGGCGTTTATTTGTCGGCGGTTCCGATTCCAGCGATCGGCCCCACGCCCTCGGGAAGCTTCTACCTGATCATCCTCGCGCTGGCAGCCGTCATGCTCTGGGTGGCCTACTGGATTTACTGTGGTCGCTTGGGGTCAGCGCTTTTTGCGATTCACGACGATGAAGATGTGGCCGAAGTTCAAGGGGTACCCACCTATCGCTACAAGCTGATCGCATTCGGTATTTCATGCGCCTTCGCAGGCGTGGCAGGCGGGATCCACTCGGTATTCGTCTCCTATGTAACGGTCGGTGAGGTGTTCAACATCGTTGTGCCGCTCAACGTGGTGCTGATGAGCGTGCTCGGCGGTTCCCGCCACTGGTTCGGACCTGCGGTGGGCGCCACAGTAATCACCGCGCTTCTGTATTCGTTTACCGCGGGTGACTTCGCTGTCGCCGGACGTGCGGCCATCGGCCTGATCCTGATCGTCGTTATTCTGTTCATGCCGCAGGGCATCATGGGGCAGCTGCTTCGCTGGTGGCGCAAGCGCGAGTCTGCCCCCAAACCCCTTCCGGAGCCGCTCTCGCCGCCGCCGATCGCCCGTCAGGGCCAGGCTGGCAGCCTGATTCTTTCGGTCAACCATGTCACCAAGCAGTTCACCGGTGTACGGGCGCTGAACGATGTCAGCCTCGAAGTCCGACGAGGCGAAATCCTCGGTCTGGTCGGTCCAAACGGCTCTGGCAAGTCGACCATGGTCAATGTGATCAGCGGCCTCTACAAGCCAGAAGAAGGTAGCGTGGTTTTTAACGGTACCGACCTCGTGCCGCTTCCAGCCTATCAGGCCGCGCACTCAGGCATTGCCCGCACCTATCAGATCCCTCGTCCGTTTGTCACGCTGACGGTTCTAGAGAACGCCACGCTTGCCGGCATGTTTGGTGGCCGGCAGCTTTCCAGGGCCCAGGCCGAGCGTCAGGCCATGCACTGGCTTGAGTTCGTTGGTCTGGCTGAGCGCGCTCGGGCCCTCCCTACAGAGCTTAATCTGCATCAGCGGAAGTTCCTCGAACTTGCGCGAGCGCTTGCCTCAGCGCCGCAGATTGTTCTGCTCGACGAGGTCCTCGCGGGTCTCACGCCGTCGGAAATTAATAGTGCGATCACCCTGGTGCGGGAGATTCGAAATCGCGGCTCAACCGTTGTGTTCATCGAACACAACATGCGCGCAGTGCTCGAGCTCTGCGAGCGACTGATCGTGCTTAATTACGGCCAGATCATTTCAAGTGGTGACCCGCGGAGAGTCATTGCTGATCCCGAGGTCATCAGCGCGTATCTTGGAACCCCCCATGAACCCGGCCGCTAACAGTTCCAGACTTCTGAGCGTTGAATCCATCAACGTTTCTTATGGAGATGCGCCTGCGATCTGGGATCTGAGCCTTCATGTAGATGAGGGCGAGCTGGTGTCAGTCGTGGGTCCCAATGGCGCCGGAAAAACCACGCTCATTAACACCATCATGCGGTTACTACCGGTTCGATCCGGTCGCATTGCGCTACGCGGCGAAGACGTTACCCGGATGACCGCTACCCAGATGTGCAATCGAGACGTGTCAATCGTGCCGGAGGGACGCCTGCTGTTTGGGCAAATGACCGTCGAGGAAAATCTGGACATCGGCGCCTATCGCGCGCTTGCGCGCTCGCGCCGCGCCGACACGATGGACCGTGTTTATCAGCTCTTCCCCATCCTCAAGGAGCGCCGTTGGCAGCTGGCCGGCACCTTGTCAGGTGGTCAGCAGCAAATGGTGGCCTTCGGACGTGCCCTCATGGCGCACCCCAAGCTTCTTCTGATCGACGAGCCCTCGCTTGGGCTTGCGCCATCGGTTGTCGAACAGGTGTTTCAGGCGATCCGTGAAATTCACCGATCGGGCGTATCCATTCTGCTGATCGAGCAAAATGCGGTGCGTGCGCTCGAGGCCGCGAGCCGCGCGTATGTGCTGGAAGGCGGTCGAATCGCTACTGAGGGCGACCCGCAAACCCTGATGGCTCAGCCGGCCATTCGGGCAGCTTACCTGGGCGAGGCAGTTCACCCCTCTTAGGCCCCCCCCAGGACTGGGGTTAGAATCCACAGCGTTTCAGCCCTTGCCACTCAATTTCCTTTTGTTTTAAGCGCTTGCCGAGGTCAACGTGAGTTATTCCCTGCCCGCCCGACACGACCATGTCGGAAGTTTTCTTCGTCCCAAATACCTCCTTGAGGCTCGCGATCGCAAGGCCAAAGGGGAAATCAGTGCGGTGGAGCTCCGCAAGGTTGAAGACCGTGCCATCGCTGAGATCATTGCGTTTCAAAACGACGTGGGGCTGAAAGCCATCACCGACGGCGAGTTTCGCCGTACGTGGTTCCACATCGATTTTCTTGAGCAGTTGAGCGGTGTCGCCACCGATATCCCGGTGGCACTGATCAACCCGGACGGCTCAAAGCAATTTTCGCCGCCGGGAATTCGGGTGGTCGACCGTATTCGTCACACGCGGAACATTCAGGTCGACGACTTCAATTTTCTTAAGGCCAACCTGCCGGCGGGTACCCGCGCCAAGGTCACCATTCCGTCGCCCACCATGCTCCATTTTCGCGGCGGCCGGGGCGGAATCAGCAAGGCTGCTTATCCGGAACTCGACCCAGCCTTTTATGACGACGTGGCCAAAGCCTACGGCGATGAGCTTCATGCGCTCGCAGCCGCCGGCTGCGACTACGTGCAAATGGACGATACCAATCTCGCCTATCTTTGCGACGAAAAGATGCGGGAAGCCGCGCGTAGCCGCGGTGATGATCCCAATGAACTTCCCAACCGCTACGCCGACTTCATCAACAAAGTGGTGGCGCGCAAGCCCGCGGGCATGACGATTGGCGTCCACTTGTGTCGCGGCAATTTCAAGAGCACGCATTTCGCAGCCGGCAACTACGAACCGGTGGCCGAAGCGCTGCTTTCACGCATGAACGTCGACGCCTACTTTCTCGAGTATGACGACGACCGCAGCGGCGACTTCCGGCCACTGCGCTTTCTGCCTAAAGGCAAGATCGTTGTTCTGGGTCTGGTTACCACCAAGTTTGGCGCAATGGAAAGCAAAGACGCGCTCAAGCGCCGAATCGACGAAGCCGCGCGATACGCGCCGCTTGAGCAGCTGGCACTATCGCCGCAGTGCGGTTTTTCGAGTACGGTTCACGGCAACGATATCGCGGTGGAAGACCAGCGTAGCAAGCTGCGGCTGGTGATTGAGACCGCCAACGAAGTCTGGCACTGAGAACCTTAATTGAACCGGGGTTCTGGCCCCGCCTACAGGAGACGATGATGACTACTATCCGAATTCCCTTTGCGCGGTTCGCAATCGCCGCTGCTCTTGCGCTGTCAGCCGGCACGGTCGTCGCGCAGGAAACCCTCCTCAAGTTTCATCATATGTGGCCTACCGTCGGAATGGGGCACAAGCGGGTCGTTGCGCCCTGGTGCGAGAAAATCGCACAGGAATCCAACAACCGCCTGCGCTGCCAGATTCTGCCCGCCATGACCGGCGGCGGCACACCGCCCCAGCTTGTTGACCGATTGAAAGACGGTGTCGATGAACTGACCGTGACCCTGCCTGGCTACACGCCGGGCCGGTTCCCGATCATGGAAGCCTTTGAGCTTCCCTTCATGACCAATTCTGCCGAGGTCGCCTCGGCAGCGGCTTGGGAATACCTCCTGAAGCATGGCACCAAGGAGTTCCCCGGATCAAAAGTGCTCGCAACCTGGGTACACGACCCGGGCTTTATCAGCACCTCGGGCAAAGCCGTTAGCCGCATGGAGGACTTCAAAGGCCAGAAGATCCGTGCGGCAAGCCGCCAGTCCTCGAAGCTGCTTGCCCGCCTCGGCGCCACGCCGGTCGGCATGCCGATCACTGGGGTGGCCGACGCCATGAACAAGGGGACGATCGACGGCTTCCTCACTGCCTGGGAGATCATCCCGCCCTTCAAGCTTCATGAGGTCAGCAAGTTTCACACCGAGATCGACGCCAGCCGGCCGGCACTCTTTACTGCGGGCTTTGTGTTCATGATGAACGAAGCCAAGTACGAGGCACTTGCCCCCGACCTGAAGGCGATCATCGACCGCAACAGTGGCGCCGAACTGTCCCGCACGATCGGCCGTTACTGGGATGAGGCGACCGCCGCCGGCCGTGAAGCCGCCAAGGGGCGGGGCAACACGTTCATCGCCATCAGCGCCGCGGAGACAGATCGCTGGATCAAGGCGGCGCAGCCTCTCTACGATGAGTGGATCGCCGACATGGACAAAAAGGGATTGCCCGGCAAGCAGATGCTCCAGGACGCACGCGACCTGATCGCCAAGCACTCCAAGGCACGCTGAAACCCCGATCCCCGGCATGAACAGCACGGGCGCCCCGTCGGCGCCCGTTCTCTTTTTTAGCCAGGCCTGATAAATCGTGCTTACCTCGCTATCCCACTTTTTTGGCCTTGCCGGTTCCGGCGTTGCACTGGCTGTGGGTTTAATGACCACAACCAGCGTGATCATGCGGGCGGTCTGGGATACCCCTATTCCGGGCGATGTCGAGATCACCCAGGTTGGCATTGCGCTGGCGATTTCGCTCTGTCTGCCGGTGTGCCAACTGCGCCAAGCCAATATCCTGGTCGACTTCTTTACCCAGCGCTGTACTGGCCGAACGCGGCAGATGCTGGACGGCGCCGGTTGCTGGCTACTGGTGCTGATGTACGGCCTCCTTGCCTGGCGAACAGGGGTCGGCGCGGCGGCGGTCAAGCAGGCGGGCGAAACCACCATGATCCTCTCAGTGCCCATGTGGTGGGCTTACGCGTCGCTTGCTCCGGGTCTTGCGCTGGCCGCCCTGATCGCCCTCATCCAAGGCTGGCAGATGCTGTTGGGTACGTCGCCGCCTGATGATAAGAATGAGCCGGGAGCCTTCCGTTGAACGCAATGGCTGCGCAGGTCGGGCTCATCATGTTCGGCGCCATGCTGCTCCTGATGGCGATTCGGATTCCGATCGCGGTCGCCATGTTCCTGCCCGGCGCAGTGGGTTATCTGGTGATGACCGACGCGGGCAATACGCTCAATTTGCTTAAAGGGAGCGCAGTTGCGCGCCTTACGGTCTACGACCTGAGCGTGATTCCGCTTTTTCTACTGATGGGTCAGTTCGCCTCCAAGGGTGGTTTGAGTCGCGATCTGTTCCGTGCCGCCTCGGCACTGATCGGGCATGTTCGCGGCGGTCTCGCCATGGCGTCTATCCTGTCGGCAGGGGCGTTCGGTGCGGTGTGCGGCTCCTCGGTCGCCACCTCAGCCACCATTACCCAGGTGGCCTATCCCCAAATGCGGGCACATGGCTACGGTGGGCGTCTCGCCACGGCCACCCTGGCGACGGGCGGCACGCTGGGCATACTCATTCCGCCGTCGGTTCCGCTGGTGGTTTACGCGATTCTCACCGAGCAGAATATTGCCAAACTGTTCGCAGCAGCCATGGTGCCCGGCATTCTCGCCATGCTGGGGTATATCGTGGTGGTCGCGTTTTATGCGCGCGCACGGCCCGATATGGCCCCGGCCAGCGAACGCCTCACCTGGCGCAACAAGATGCCCGCCCTGGTAGCGGTCTGGCCGATCGCCTTCGTCTTTATTGTGGTGTTTGGCGGCATCTACTCTGGGCTGTTCTCGCCCACCGAGGGCGCTGCGGTGGGCGCCACCATGACGCTGGTGGTCGGGCTCGCCAGGCGTGAATTAACGCTTTCGGGCATTCAGGAATCCCTCGTTGCGACCGCCGAAACCACCGGAATGGTCTTCATGATTTTCCTCGGCGCCGACATGATGAACGCAACCCTTGCGCTCACCGAAATGCCGAAATTCATCGCGCAATGGGTCACTCAGTTGCCCGTGCCTGACCTCACGATCGTGATGGCGATCATGCTGCTCTACGTCCTGCTCGGCTGCGTGATGGACGAGCTTTCCATGCTGCTCCTCACTATCCCGGTGATCTTCCCGGCCGTCATGGGGCTTGAGCTATGGGGGTTGAAATACGAAGCCAAAGCGCTATGGTTCGGCATCCTGGTGCTGATGACCGTTGGCATTGGGCTGATCGCGCCCCCCATCGGGCTCAATGTTTACGTGGTCAACAACCTCGCCCGCGACGTTCCCATGGCTGAAACCTACCGTGGGGTCATACCCTTTTTGATCTGGGACGCCATACGGTGCGTTCTGCTGCTGTTCTTTCCCAGCCTGTCACTTTGGCTGGTGAGAATGCTGTTCTGAAGGAGTTCATCATGAGCGTGATTGATAGCTTTCGTCTGAATGGACGCCGTGCACTGGTCACGGGCTCCTCCATGGGCATCGGGCTCGCGATCGCAGAGGCCCTGGCATCCGCCGGCGCCCATGTGGTGCTCAATGCGCGTAACGCCGAGCGCTTAGATGTAGCCCGCGCGCAGCTGGATGCCCGCGGCTTATCGGTATCTGCGGAATGTTTCGACGTCACCGATTCGGGGTCGGTTCGCGAAGCGGTTGCACGCCTTGAAGCGCAGGCGCCCATCGATATTCTGGTGAACAATGCAGGCATCCAGATTCGCGCCCCGCTAGACCAGTTCAATGATGATGACTGGCGCCGCCTGATGGCCACCAACCTCGACAGCGTCTACTACGTGAGCAAGGCGGTTGCTCAGAACATGATTGCCAGAAAGCGCGGCTCGATCATCAATATCTGTTCAGTCATGAGCGAGGTCTCGCGCCCCACGGTCGCGCCCTACACTGCAAGCAAGGGGGCAGTGAAGATGCTCACCAAGGCGATGGCCAACGACTGGGGTCCGCATGGCCTTCGCGTGAACGGTATCGGCCCGGGCTTCTTTAAAACTGAGCTCAATGAGCGCCTGGTGAATGATCCGCAGTTCAGCAGCTGGATAGTCGGCCGCACACCCAGCCGTCGTTGGGGTGACCTCCAAGACCTGGGACCAGCGGCGGTGTACCTCGCAAGCGATGCGTCGCGCTTTGTAAACGGTCACGTGCTCTACGTGGATGGTGGCGTCACCGCGGCACTCTGATTGCCGGTCGCCACACGCCAGCGTACGTGCGGCATCGCCGCCATCAGGCTTTGCGTGTAGGCATGATGCGGCGCCTCCCAAATCGCCGGATTCGACCCCTCCTCCACGAAGCGGCCGTCGCGCATCACCACCACCCTGTCCGATACCTTCCGCACCACAGCCAGGTCGTGAGAGATGAACAAGTAGGCGAGCCCCAGATCGCTCTTCAGTTCAAGCAGCAGATCCAGGATCTGCGCCTGAATCGACACGTCGAGTGCGGAGACTGGCTCGTCAAGCACGAGGAGCGCCGGCTTAAGGAGCAGCGCCCGTGCGATCGCAATACGCTGACGCTGCCCACCGGAAAATTCATTGGGATGACGGCGGCGCGAATCGGCTGGCAACCCTACCCGCTCGATAAGACGGTCAATCCGACTTGCCCGATCGCTAGCGTCGCCGATCCGGTGGACTTGCAGGACCGTGTCCAGTATCCGGCCAACCGACTGGCGCGGGTTAAGCGAGCCATAGGGGTCCTGGAATACCATCTGAACACGCTGTCTGAAGGCGCCCAACGCTTGTTCACGAAGCCCGCCCACCTCATTGCCGTCAAAGTGAATCGTTCCAGCATGGAGGGGAATGAGGCGAAGCAGTGCCCGCGCCAGGGTTGATTTGCCGCACCCACTTTCCCCAATAAGACCCAGGGTCTCACCTGCGGCGATCGCAAACGACACGCCGTCGACCGCATTGGCGCGCGCTGAACGCGTGCGTGGATAAGCCACCACCAGTTCGTCGGCCTTCAAAAGCGGCGTTTCTTTACTCGTCAACGTCGGCTGTAACCGCCCGCTTGGCGCGACCGGTGCGGGCTGGCAGTGCAGCGACGCCGCGAGCAACTGGCGACTGTAGCGGTGGGCAGGCGCTTCGAACAGGCGCTGGGTGGGCGCCTCCTCAACCAGCGAGCCATCCAGCATCACGAGCACACGATCGGCGTATTCAGCGACGACCCCCAGGTCATGCGTGATCAGGAGGAGCGCCATGCGAAGCTCACGCCGCAGGCGATCGAGCAGAGCCAGAACCTGCGCCTGAACCGTAACATCGAGTGCGGTGGTGGGTTCATCGGCGATCAGCAACTGCGGCCCACACGCGATCGCGATGGCGATCATCACTCGTTGCCGTTGCCCGCCGGAAAGCTGATGTGGATAGTCATCAAAACGGCGCGCAGGCTCGGCAATTTGAACCCGCTCGAGCAGCTCGATCGCCCGGAGGCGAGCGGCATCGCGTGAAAGGGCTTCATGCGCACGCAGCACTTCGACAATCTGATCGCCCACCCGATGCACTGGATTAAGTGAACTCATCGGTTCCTGGAAGATCATCGAGATTGACTGACCGCGAAGCGCCCGCATCTCGGGCGCCGACAGCTCGGCAAGATTTCGACCGGCGAACCACATCCGCCCCGTGCACGCCGCCGAATCAGGAAGAAGGCGCATCAGCGCAAGCGCAGCCGTGGACTTACCGCAGCCAGACTCTCCCACCAGCGCGAGTGACTCGCCCTGAGCGATAGAAAAGCCAAGCCCGCGAACAGCCTGCTCGCGCCCGGCCGCAGATGCAAAGCTCACGCTTAGATCGCGCACCTCCAGGAGCGGTTCGGGCGAACTCATCGGCGAAGCCGGGGATTGAGCGCGTCATTCAGCCCATCGCCCACCAGGTTGAGCGCGAGCACGCTCAGCAGAATCGCAATACCCGGCGCGGCGCTGAGATACCAGGCGGTTCGCAAAAACTCGCGGCCTTCCCCCACCATCCGCCCCCACGACACGATGTTGGGGTCACTGAGCCCGAGAAACGACAATGCCGACTCCATCAGGATGGCAGTGGCAACCAGTACCGAGGTGGTGACAATCACCGGGGGCGCTGCGTTCGGCAGGATTTCACTGAATATGATTCGGGCATGCCCATAGCCCTGGGCGCGCGCGGCGAGAACAAACTCGCGTTCACGGAGGCTTCGGAATTCGGCACGAACCAGACGGGCGATCACCGGCCAGGAGGCGAGCCCGATTGCAAACACCACGACGGTCGCCGACGGACGTCCGATCGTGACCAGCACAATCACAAGTAAAAATGACGGAACTGTCTGAAAAAGCTCGGTAATACGGACCAGCACATCATCCAGCCAACCACCAAAATACCCGCCCACCGCGCCCACCAGCACGCCGATCGCCACACTCAGCACGGCTGCGATCAGCCCCACAACCAGCGAAACACGCGCGCCGTGCGCAATGCCTGCGAGCACGTCGCGCCCCATTGAGTCGCTTCCGAGCGGATGAGCCCAGGCTTCCCCAGGCCAGAGAAGGGGGCGCGTCACCATCGCAAGCGGATCCCCTGGATAGACCCAGGGTGCGAGGACCGCGAGCCCTGCCACCGTCGCAAGAAGAATCAAGCCAGTCATGGCCGCTGGGTCGCGCAGGAACGCCGAAAGCGTGGGGTGACGCAAGGGAAGGGGTAGACCGGTATTCGGCAACCCGACGTTCGAACTCATCGCGTATCCACCCTCGGGTCGAGCAGCAGTTGCAGCAAATCCACTGCAAGATTGGCGGCAATCACGAGCAGTGAACTCATGAGGAGAATGCCCAACAGCACGATGTGGTCGCGAGCCATGACCGATTCAAAGGCCAACCGACCCAGGCCTGGCCAGCCGAAAACCGACTCGATCACGACCGCGCCACCCAGCATCGCACCGAGATGAAGCCCGGCAACCGTGGTCACCGGGATCAACGCGTTCCTCAGCACATGGCGCATTGTTACGCGCCAGGGATGAAGCCCCTTGGCGTGCGCGGTCCGGATAAAATCAAGCCGGCTTACTTCGAGGAACGCGGCGCGGGTGAGCCGGGCAAAGATCGCCACATAAAACGCGGCCATGGTGAGGGCGGGCAGCACCAGGTAGCGGGTGCGGTCGAGCAGCCAGTCAAGGCCTCGCAGGTCGGCACCAATGGTGGCGGTGCCACCGGAGGGTAGCCATCCCAACGACACTGAAAACACCACGATGGCCATCAGCGCGAGCCAGAAACCCGGGGTGCTGTAGAGCACCAGCGCAAGGAGGCTCAGCAAGCGGTCCGGCCAACGGCCTGCCCAGACGCCCATCGCGGTTCCCATCAGCAACCCCGTCACGAATGCAAACGTGAGAGCCGTCCCCATGAGAAGAAGCGTGTTCCCCAGTCGCGAGGCAATCAGCTCAGAAACCGGGAGATTGAAACGGGGTGAGTAGCCCAAGCTCAATTTCGCGAGGTTACCCAGGTAGGTAACGAGCTGCTGAAGAAGGGGCACATCGAGCCCGAACCGCTCGCGCAACTGCTCCATCATCTCGGCGGTCGCCGAGCCGGATTCGGCGGCCAGCACCTGCGCAGCATCGCCAGGGACCGCCTGAAGCAGGAGGAAGTTGAGCAGGACGATACCCAGAACCGCAGGCAGTGCCTGAGCAAGGGTTCGAAAGATGATGCGCAGGGCGGGAGGGGGTCTCATGTCGCTCAGGTAAACCGGAAAGCGACGCGGTCCTGCGTAGCTGCCGAGAAAAAATTATACTGGGCGGCTTCCCTGGGAGAACAACATGCGCATTACCCGGCTCACCCGCCTGATCGGCCACGCCGGACTGGCCGCAGTCACTGCCGGCTTTCTCGGCATGGCCACGGCTCAGCCTCGACACGGCGGAACGCTCAACTGGATCGTCAATCCCATTCCCACCTCGCTGGTGCCCATTAACACTTCGGCGGGGGGCAATACCGACATCGGTCCCAAAATTGTGGAGGGACTCCTCACCTATGACATGGATCTGCGGCCGAAGGCGCTGCTCGCCACCGCCTGGAGCGTGAGCGCAGACGGCCTGCAGTACCGCTTCGAACTGCGTCGCGGCGTTAAGTGGCACGATGGCAAAGACTTCACGTCCGCCGACGTGAGTTTCTCCATCAATACCCTCAAGCAGTTTCACCCGCGCGGGCGCGGCACCTTTGCAAGCGTCACTGAAGTGCGGACGCCCGACCCGCATACCGCGATCATCGTGCTCGACAAGCCTGCGCCAGCCATGCTGACTGCACTCGCTTCTGCTGAATCGCCCATCGTGCCTCGCCATCTGTACGAAGGCACCGACATTGCCACCAACAAGCACAACCGCGAACCGGTCGGTACGGGGCCCTTCCGTTTCAAGGAGTGGGTGCAGGGCAGCCATGTGGTGCTCGAACGCAACCCCGACTATTGGGATAAGCCCAAGCCCTACCTTGACCGTATCGTGGTCCGCTTTATTCCCGATCCGGTGGCGCGTGCCGCCGCGCTGGAAGCGGGCGAAGTCGATCTGGGCAACGCGGTGATCCCGCTCTCCGAGGTCGCGCGCTTTGGGAAGCTGCCACGCCTGGTGGTCGACTCATCGCAGTGGCCCTACTGGGGTAACCATCAGCAGGTGTACTTCAACCTTGATAGCCCGGTGGTAAAAGACATTAACGTTCGCCGTGCGATCGCGCAGGCCATCGACGTCAATGCCTACAACAACGTGGTGTGGTTTGGCTATGGCAAGGTTACCGGCTCGATCATCGGGCAGGCCATGACGCGCTATCACGATTCCTCGGTCCGTCATCAGTCCTTCGACCCCAAGGCCGCGGAAGCCGCGCTCGACGCCGCCGGACTCAAGCGTGGGGCGAACGGCGTTCGCTTTAAGCTCCGTCTGCTCTACAACCCGTTCCTCGAGCGCCGCACGGCTGATTTCATCCGCCAGTCGCTCGCCCGGATTGGCGTAGATGCCGAGATTGAGGCGTACGACTTTGCCACCTACACCCGCAAGGTGTACACCGAGCGCGCCTTCGACATGACCGCCGAAAGTCTTCTGAACCTGTTCGATCCCACGGTGGGTGTTCAGCGGGTGTTCTGGTCGAAGAACTTCAAGATCGGCCTGCCTTTCTCGAACGCGGCGCACTACCAAAACCCAGAGGCTGATCGTCTGCTCGAAGCGGCTGCGATTGAAACGGACGAGAAGCGCAGGCGCGACCTGTTTGTGAATCTTCAACGCGTCGTCGCCGCAGATATCCCCTCCATCGAGTTCGGCGCCAACCCTAACATCACGATTGCAGCGCGCAAGGTGAAGAACTACTCCACCACGGCGGAAGGTGCACGGGGTAGCTTTGCCGATCTGTACCTCGAGCCATAAAGCCGTTCGCCCGCCGGAATCACAACCCGTGGCAGCGGACATTGACCGGACCCGTGCCTCACGCCTGATGGCTGAGCGCGGGCTGGACGCTTTGCTGCTGGCCAAACCCGAATCGTTTCGCTGGGCGACCGCGGCCCCCCCGGGGGTCGCAGCGTTTTTCAGGCGAGCAGGCGCGGCGCTCGCACTGGTTCCGGCAGAGGTTGATGCGCCCGTCGCAGCGGTTTGCACCGAACTGTTTGGGCCGGCAACACGCGCTGCCTTGGGCGAGCGCAACGTCTTCACTCACCCTGACTGGGTTGAAACCGCCGACTTCCGCCCCTGGAATGACTCGACGCTCAGCGCCGCACACGTCACCGCACTGGCGCATCAGGCCGCCGGCCGCCCCCCAGGCTTCAGTCGCCCCGCCGCGTATGACGCATCGGCTGCGTTTGCCGCGCTTTCACGACTTCTCGCCTTCCGAGGCTTGCGTCGTGCCCGGATCGGGCTTGACCTTGATTTCTGGCCCGCCGCCGACTTTGCCTGGCTGCAGCGCTCAGTTCAGGGGCCGTCTTGGTCCGACGCCGGGGAAACGGTTGCGTTGATCAAAGCTGTGAAATCCGCCCGCGAAATTGATTGTTTGCAGCGTGCCGCTACGCTTGCCGAATCTGGCATGCATGCAGCGCTCGCCGCTGTCGCCCAGGGCGTTCACCGTAACGACATCGCCGCCGCATGGCAGGCAGGTGTCCAGCAGCACGCCGCGCGCGCAGGCTGGAAACTCTCCGGCCAGTGGGAATACATCACGGTGGGACCACTCCCGTGGCAGGGAGGCGGGCAGATCACCCCGGGCGACGTGCTCAAGTTTGATGTGGGCTGTCTTGTCGATGGCTACAGTTCAGACAGCGGTCGCACCTTTACGCTGGGGCGGGCTCGCCCGCGCTCTGCGCAGATCATGGCCGTCCTCCGTGATGCTTTTGAGGCAGGCCTCGAACAGTTACGCCCAGGGCGGCTCTTCAGCGATGTGCATGCGGCCGCTACGCGGGCCATGAAGCGCGCCGGATTCACCACATTCAGCCGCGGCCATTGGGGGCACAGCCTGGGACACGACACTTTCTGCGAGGTGCCGCCCTTTATCGCCGCACAAGCCCATTTACCCATCGAGGCGGGCATGGTGCTCGCGTTTGAAACCCCCTTTTATGCTGATGGCGAGGGGGGATTCATCATCGAAGACCAGTTTCTGATCACCGACCAGGGGCCAGTGCCGGCGTGGTCGCTCGCGCGCGAACTCCGCGAGTTGCCGCACTAACCCCGACAGGAGCTCCCCCATGTTCACCGTTCGCATCAGTGCAGGGGTTGCGATCGTGCTCGCAGCCTTATCCGCCGGTTCAGCCGTGGCGCAGAATTGGCCGACCCGCCCAATTCGCCTGCTGGTTCCGCTCGCCGCGGGCAGCACTGCCGACATTATTTCGCGTGCTGTGGGCACGGAGCTGTCCCGGACCTTAGGTCAGCCGGTGGTGGTGGAGAACAAACCGGGCGCAGGCGGCACCATTGCCATGGCCGAGGTCGCACGGTCAGCCCCTGACGGTTACACCATCAGCTTTGCGTCGCAGGGCACGCTGGTGTTCAACCAGGCGCTCTATGACAAGCCGGGCTATGACTCCATCAAAGACTTCGCCACCATCCGCTTTGTTGGCGGTGTCGCCAACGTGATGATCGTGCCGCCCGGTGCGGCCGCGTCCCGCCCGGCCGATGTCATCGCCCAGGCTAAGGCCAAGCCCGGCACCCTCACCTTCTCATCTGGCGGAAGCGGCACCAGCCATCACTTATCGGGCGTGTTGTTCGGGCGGATGACAGGAACCGAGCTGATTCACGTGCCGTACAAGGGCGCGCCCCAGGGCATTCTGGCGGTGATGTCGGCGGAGGTGAACATGGGCTTTTTCAATACGCCCACGGTCATCACCCAGATCCGCGATAACAAGCTCAAACCGCTCGCCGTCACCAGCCTCACTCGGTCACCGCTTCTGCCCGACGTCCCCACGCTCGACGAATTGGGCGTGAAGGGCTACGAAGTGAACACCTGGTTCGGGTTTGTTGCCCGCGCCGGTACACCCGCCGATATCGTCGAACGCTTGCATGGCGAAATTGGCAAGGTGCTCGATGAGCCTGCGCTCCGCGGAAGGCTCGCCCAGCAAGGCTTCGAGCTCGCATCCGCCATCAGTCCGGCGCAATTCGCGAAGATCGTGAGCGACGATCTTGCGAAGTGGGTGCCGCTGGTCCGCGCATCAGGCGCGAAGGTGGATTGAGGGTATGGAGCCCGCCCGCACGGTTGGCCCGTGCAGACGGGGTCTTCATGCCTTCAGAGTCCGACCGACTGCCTGACCAGTTTGCCCAGGTCACGCCGCAGGCGCTCGCGCGTGGCTGCATGCGCCCGTGACCGGTTGAGATTACTGAGTTCCCAGGGATCGGTCTCGAGGTCGTAGAGTTCGTCGAGTTCGCCGTCCAGGCCGCGATTGACCCAGTGAATGTATTTGTAGCGCTCGGTGCGTACTGCCTTGTAGCTCATACCCACCAGCCACGGCATTGCGTTTTCGGCCCAGTATTCCACCATCAGCGAGCGACGCAGTCGTGCCCGGGACGACGCGAACATGGGAAGAAGCGAGCGCCCCTGAATCTGGGGCCCGGGCTTGCCGCCCGCCAGTTCGATCAGCGTGGGCGCAATGTCCTGACAGATCACCAGACCATCCCGGCGCGAGCCCGCCCGGATCGCAGGCGGATAGCGAACCGCGAATGGTGAGCGGATGCCCTCCTCGTAGGCAAAGCGGCGTTCGGGTCCAAGCCCGTGCTCGCCAAAGAAATAGCCGTTATCACCGAGAAACACGATGCAGGTGTTGTCGAGCTCGCCACGTGCCTCAAGGGCGTTGAGGAGGGCGCCGACGCCTTCATCGACGGCAGCCATCATCTGTGCGCGCAGCCGGATCTCGCGCTGGGTCCCGGAATGTACGGCCTTGAGTATCTGCTTGGAAACCTTCTGCTCGCGCAGTTCGAAACACTCTGCCCAGGCGGGCTTTGACTTCACGACCTCCGCCGGACTGAGCATATTGGGCGTAGGGGGAAAGACGTCGCGCGCGTAGAGGTTGCGGTGCCGCTCGGCCACCACATAGCCCCCCTGTGCGGAGATCTTGAGCGTGCCGTCAGCCGCCTGCTCGGCGTCAGGGTGAACCGCCTTGTGGGCAAAAAAGAGCGAAAACGGCTTGTCGTGGCGGCGATCAACGAAGTCAAGCGCAAGCTCGTTCATGATGTCGGTGATGTAGCCGCGGTGATGACGGTACCGTCCGTCATGGTTCAGCACCGGATCAGTGAGCCGGCCGTGCCCGTCATAGCTCACCCAGCGGTCATAACCGGCTCGTGGGCGCCCGTCGTTGCCCATGTGCCATTTGCCGATATGCGCGGTTTCATAACCCAGCCGCTGCAGCTCCAGATGATAGTTGGGCAGCCGATGGCTCATGGCATCACGCGCCACGTTGTCGATGATGCCGTGGCGGCCGGCGTACTGCCCACTCAAAATCGAAGCCCGATTGGGCGAACAGATCGGCGTGGTGTGAAAGGCTCGCGTAAACAGAGCGCCCTCATGAGCGATCCGATCAATATGCGGCGTCTTCATGTAGGGGTGTCCGCCCGCGCCAAATTCGTCATAGCGCAGATCATCAATCAGGATCACCAACAGATTCGGTTTCTGCTTGCGTTTCACCGGGAGCCTCCGGAAGCGATTGTGAACGGCGCCAATGCGCGCCAATTACCCTGCCCGAACATACACCAGTTGCGGATGATGGCGCGGCGGGATGCGTTAGTCTCCGGTCTGCGCGAGATTGTGCCCGCTCGACGCAGGCACGCCCTCGATCTGTATCCTTTCCTGACCATGCAGACCCTTCACACCGTCGCCGATCTTCGCCGGGCACTTTCGACCCGGACCCGCGTAGCCTTTGTGCCCACCATGGGCAACTTGCATCAAGGTCATCTCGACCTGGTGGCGAAGGCGCGGGCGCATGCCGATACCGTTGTTACAAGCATCTTCGTCAATCGGCTCCAATTTGCGCCCAATGAGGACTTCGACCGCTATCCGCGAACGCTCGCGCAGGATGTGGCTGCGCTCACCGCAGCGGGTTGTGACGTGGCCTTTGCGCCTGATGAGAACGAGCTCTACCCCGAGCCTCAGCGATTTCAGGTTACGCCACCAACCGAGATCGCCGACATTCTCGAGGGTGCCTTCCGGCCGGGCTTTTTTACTGGTGTCGCCACCGTCGTTCACAAGCTATTCAATATTGTGCAGCCGCAGGTAGCGATCTTTGGCAAGAAGGATTACCAGCAGCTGATGATCATCGAGCGCATGGTGGGCCAGATGGCGTTACCGATCACCATCATCGGCGTAGCGACCACTCGCGCCGCCGACGGGCTTGCCCTGTCGTCGCGCAACACTTATCTGTCAGCCCACGATCGCGCGGAGGCGCCCCAGCTCCTGGCTGCACTTCGCCGTATCGCCGACCGCCACGCGGCAGGCGCTCTTCGCACGCCTGCCGCCCTGGAGGACAGTGCGCATGCGGCACTGAAAGAGCTAAGCGCCCGCGGCTGGCAGCCCGACTATCTGACGGTTCGTCGACGCTCTGATCTGCAGCCACCCCAGTCGGTCGACGAACCCCTGGTCGTGCTTGCGGCGGCGAAGCTGGGCTCGACCCGCCTCATCGACAATCTCGAGTTCTGATCACAGTCGCGCCATTTTTATTCGCACCGACGTTCAATGAGCCGCTCCCAGACCCGTCTGCAACAGACTGACCCAGCCACACCCCCCGCGCGACTGATCGCGCTCGACTGGGGGACCACCAATTTGCGCGCGCTGCTCCTCGACGAGACAGGCGAGACGCTTGCCCAGCGCAGCGCTCCAACCGGCATTCTCAATGTTCGACCGGGTCAGTTTGAGGGTACGCTGCGCGCACTCTGCGCGGATTGGCTGAGTGATCCGTCGATGGTGGTGATGGCGAGCGGCATGATCGGGAGCCGCCAGGGTTGGGTTGAAGCGCCCTACCTCCAAGCGCCCACTACGCCCGCTGCGGCCGCAGCCGCGCTCACCAGCATACGACTGACCGACGGGGGCGACTTACATCTGATCCCTGGCATCGCGTGCGTGAACGGGACTCAAGCCGACGCGGTCGATGACGTCATGCGGGGCGAAGAGACCCAAGTGTGGGGCGCCGACCTTCCTGACGGCGCAACCGTGATCCTTCCCGGCACGCATTCAAAATGGGTTCGTTGTGGCCCCTCCGGCTCGATCCTGGGCTGCCGCACCTGGATGACCGGCGAGCTCTTTGCGGTGCTTTCGCAGCACAGCATTCTTGGCAGGCTGATGGCGAACGGCGATGGTTCAGTGCACGCATTCGAACTCGGCGCGACGCGTGGCTTGCACGCACCCGAGTCACTCAGTACGCTCCTCTTTTCTGTGAGAACCGCTGGCCTGATGAATCGTCTCGAGCCGCATGCCCTGGCCGACTATTTGTCCGGGCTCCTGATCGGCGCGGAAGTGGCTGCGGGGCAACGCAACGGCTCGCTGCGATCCGCTACGGCCGATGAGCGCGTTGGGTCGGGCGAAAGCGCAGCGGCTAGGACATCGGCATGCGTGCACCTTGTGGGGGAACCGGCGCTTTGCGCGCGATACGCTGCCGTGCTGACCATGGCTGGCGAGCCATCCGTCACCCTCGACGGCGCACTCGCCGCCCGCGGCGCCTGGCGCATTGCCAAGGCAGCGGGTCTGCTGAATCCGGATCGCTAACGACTCGATCTGAAGGCAGTGCGTATTGACGCACTGCTAGTCGATTCGCGCGCCGGAGTCCCGCACAAGCTGCCCCCACCGCGCATCCTCTTCTTTTAGCAATTGCCCGAACGCCGCACGCGACATCCCGCCGGGTTCGAGCGATAGCGCCGTGACATAGCGCTCAAGGTAGGCAGGGTTGGTGAGGATTCGAGATACGTCGGCGTGTATCCGGTCCAGTACCGGCTCGGCGGTGGCTGCTGGCGCTGCCAGCCCAAACCAGACGCTTACCGCATAGCCCGGCACGCCGGCCTCCGCCACCGTCGGCAAATCCGGCCGCAAGCTGAGGCGGCGCTCGGTGGCCGCCGCCAGCACACGAATTCGGCCCGTCTTTTCATGCTGTTCAAACACACTCAGCGTCACGATCAGCATCGAGAGTTGCCCGCCCAGCATGTCGGTGACCGCAGCGGCGGATCCTTTGTAGGGAACATGGATCAGGTCGATACCCGCCATGCGCTTGAGCTGCTCCGAAACAACATGGGGATAGGAGCCGGCGCCAAACGACGCATAGCTCAGCTTTCCGGATCGTGTCTTCGCGTAGGCGATGAATTCGCTCAGCGTGCTGACGGGTAGCGTCGCCGATACCGCGACCACCGGTGCAAGCCTCACCACCAGCGTGATGGGGGCGAAATCCACCAGGGGCCGATAGGGCATCTTGCGGCTGAGATGGGGATTGATCACAAAGGTTGCGCTGTCTGAGAACAGCAGGGTGTGGCCATCCGGCGCAGCCTTCGCTGCCGCTTCCGCGCCGATCATGGTCGCCGCACCCGGACGGTTCTCCACGATGACGGGCTGCCCCCACTGCTCGGAGAGGTGCTGCGCGAGACCGCGCGCCACCGTGTCGGTGCCGCCGCCGGCGGTATACGGTACGATGATCCGAACCGGCCTGGACGGAAAAGTTGGCGCTTCGGACTGAGCCGCGAGCGGCCCGGCCGAAATCATTCCGAACAACAACGCCCACCACAAATGACCGCTTCGCATGCTTGATTCCCTGGGATGGATTGGCTTCAGTCCCCGACCAGACTGCTACGTTCCACGCGGGGTATAGTGGAAATACTATGCGATCTTTTGGGGGTGGCCCAGCGAGGGGACTGCCATTGCCCCCGACGAGATCACCCACCCAGGTTTCTACGCGCAAGTCAGACCAGGATTTGTCATGTCATCACCGAACCGCTTCGGTTTCCAACCGCTACGCGTCCTTATCATTCGCGCCATCACCGGCTGTCTGATTGTCACCGGCTCGCTTGCCGCAGCGGCGCAAACCTTCC
>JALREG010000386.1 GCA_023253905.1 Burkholderiaceae bacterium | reverse complement strand
AAGCGGGTGTTGCGCCGAGCTGCTCGAGGAGCGCGAGCAGGTCATCGAGCCAGAGCGTTTCCTCCGGCACATCGCCTTCAATCACGATATCGGTGGCGCCGGTGTTGCGGCGGTCGTGCAGCACCACCCGATAGCCCTGTGCGGCAAGCCGCCGCGCGAGTGGCACGAATTCGTCGTAACCGCGACGGCCTCCGGTAATGAGCGCGACCCACGCGCCCGACTCGCCGACGATTTCATAACGCATGCGGATTCCGCGTACTTGTGCAAAGGGCATGATGGGGGTGACCTTTCCGGAATGAGCCGTGAACGGGTTGACCAAGGTTGCCGTGGCGCTCGGAGCGTAGCAGGATATCGGTTTCCAAGCCGCAGAAGGCCCGCGCCGGGCACCACGCGGATCGCCTTCAGCACCTACCGGAGTTCACCATGCAAGACCCGAACGTCCCCAGTATCCGTCGCGTCGTCACCGGCCACGATGACCAGGGCAAGGCCATCGTCATGATTGACGAGGTCTGCCAGCACTTCCGCCAGGGACGGGGCAACGCCTTCGTCTGCAACATCTGGACGACCGACACGGTACCCGCCAACAACGACGGCGATCGCGACGGCGGTAAGCGCGAGGGTAAGTTCACGATGATTGAGAACGGCAGCGTATTCCGCATTCTTGACTTCCGCCCCGGGGTCGAAGCGCGCATGCACCGTACCGATTCCATCGATTACCTGGTCGTGATGAAAGGCGAAATTCACATGGAGCTCGACGATGGCGTCGAGGTTCACCTGAAGGCGGGCGATGTGATGGTTCAGCGCGGCACCATTCATAACTGGATCAACCGCGGGACCGAAACCTGTGTCATTGCGGTGATCCTGATTCATGCAAAGCCTGTGGAGGCCGGTGGGCAGGTGCTGAACGCGGTGGGTTAGGGCGTGTGTTCGCCAGCCTTGCGATGGATGTTCGGGATCGATCTTCCGATCGCTGGTGCGTTTCGTAGCCGGCTGAATAAAAACATGCTATTCATCCGCCGCCGCGGGTGATGCGGCGGGCCCTGGTCGCACATCGCCGCTCAGGGCACGGGTGGTAACCAAATTGGAGACAGATCGATGGCATTCCGCTTCAAGTCCACGCTCGCCGCAGGCGTCGTAGCGTTTCTGAGTGCGTTTGCACCCGCCACGCAGGCCGAGACGTTCAAGGTCACCTTCAGCGCGGCTCATGGCCCCCAGCTCCCCTGGGTTGGCATGATCGAAAATTTCTACATGCCCGAAGTGGACAAGCGGCTGAAGGCTGCCGGTGGCAAGCACAGCATCGCCTGGAACAAAGCATTCAGTGGCACGCTCGCAAAAGTTGGCGGAGAGCTGGATGCGGTGGCCAACGGCGTTGCCGAGATGGGCTACGTCTACACCATTTTCGAGCCTGCCAAGCTGCCGCTTCTGGCAGTGTGCTTCATGGCACCGTTCGGCAGCGACGATCCCCGGGTGCTGAACAAGATCATGTATGAGATGCACCAGGAGATGCCGGAAATGGCCAGCCAGTGGACGCGTCACAATCAGATCTTTCTTGCAGCCGTGTCCACTGACACCGATTACCTGCTCACCAATTTTCCGGTAAACAGTATCGCTGATCTGAAGGGGCGTAAGCTGGGTGCGGCAGGGTCGCTTTCGCTATGGGCCAATGGAATCGGTGCGGTTCCGGTTCAGGGTGACTTCGCAACCCATTTCAATAACATCAAAACGGGTGTGTACGACGGTCTGATTGCTTTCACGACGGGCATGTATCCGCCCAAACTGCATACCGTTGCCCCGTTCGCGACCCGGGTTGATTTGGGGTCCATGATGATTGGCGCGCTCACCGTCAACAAAGCGTTCCACGACCGTTTGCCGCCCGAAGTGCAAAAGGTACTCAAGGACGTGGGCCGGGAATACACCGACCGAATCGCCAGTACGCTGCTTGGGCTCGCTGCCACGTTCGAACAAAAAATGACCGAGGAGGGCACGAAATTCACAAAGCTCTCGCCAGAGGAGCGGCTCAAGTGGGCGACCACCATGCCCAACATCGCCAAGAACTGGGCAGACACCAACGCCAAGCGCGGGCTTCCCGCGCCGGTTGTGCTCAATGCCTACATGAAGAAACTGCGCGACCACAACGTCCCACTCGCACGCGAATGGGATAAGAACTGACCCCTGAGACTCAGCGCAGTCACGCCGGATCAGAGTCCACTCTGATCCGGATTTGCCAATGAATCGACTCGACGATCTTTTCCGCCGCGCCCTGCTGCTACTCAACTCAGTAGGCACGGTCTGGATCTTCATTTTGATGATCGTGATCGTGACCGACGTGATCGGGCGCACGGTGTTCACGCGTCCGCTTCCAGGCGTACCGGAACTGGTCAGCCTCTCGATCGTCGGGATCGTCTTTCTACAGATTGGCCAGGCACTTCGCTCGGGTCGGATCACTCGCGTTGACACGCTGCTTGGAGTGCTTGATCGGCGCGTACCGAAAGTGTCGGCCTTCCTGCAGGGGTTCTACGGCCTGCTGGGCATGGGGCTATTCATCGCGCTTTTCAACGCCTGCCTGCCGCTCTTTATTCGTGCCTGGGAAAACGGGGATTACGTTGGCATCGAGGGGTACATCACCTACCCGGTCTGGCCTGTGCGCTTGTTCATGCTGATTGGCTGCGTCGGCGCAGCAATCCAGTATGTTTTATTTGCGGTACGAGATTTCGCCAGGGTGTTTCACCGATGACTGGAACTGAAGTTGCGGGATTGTCGATCCTCGCCATCCTGGTGCTCATCTACAGCGGTCTGCATGTTCCAGTCGCTTTCTGCCTGGTCTCACTCATCGGGGTCTGGGTCATCAAAGGCAGCTTCGCCCAGGCCTCGGCGCTACTCGGCATGGCCGCCTCCGATGCGGTCTCGTCATACGACTTTGGCGTCATACCGTTATTTGTCCTGATGGGCTTACTGGTGAGCGTTGCTGATTTGGGGCGCGACGCATTTCTCGCGGCCAATGCTTTGCTGGGCAGGTTGCGTGGCGGGTTGGGCGTTGCCACGGTTGCCGCCAATGCAGTGTTTGCAGCGGTCACGGGGGTGTCGATTGCATCTGCGGCAGTGTTCACCAAGGTCGCTGTGCCTGAAATGATCACGCTTGGCTACCGGCCTCGCTTTGCTGTGGGCGTGGTCGCTGGCAGTTCGGTATTGGGGATGCTCATTCCGCCTAGCCTGCTGCTCATCATTTATGGGTTGCTCTCGCAGCAGTCGATTGGCGATCTGTTTATCGCGGGCATTGTTCCGGGGCTCCTCCTGTCTTTGCTCTTCTGCATTTACATTGTGTTCACGGCCACGTTCAGGCCGGCGCAGATGTTTCAGTCGCCGTCCAGCGCTCAGCCTGGCGCTGGCCTTGCCTTGGGCAAGATCATGACCTTGCTTACCCCGCTGATCGTTCTGGCGGGTGTCGTGATCGGAGGTATTTACGCAGGCTGGTTTACCGCGACCGAGTCGGGCGCCATCGGCGCGTTGGGCGCTTTCATTCTTGCCGCCATGCGGCGAAAGCTCACCTGGAGCGGTCTCTGGAAAGTTTTGGTAGAGACCGGGCAGGTGACCGTGGCGATCCTGTTTGTGATCATCGCCGCAAACATCTACACCCGGCTGATTGCGATATCGGGACTGCCGAATGTGCTCAATGAGGCGGTGGTAGCCGCCCAGCTGGGTTTTGTCGGCCTGCTCCTGATTTACGCGTTTCTGATCGTTTTACTGGGCACCATCCTTGATGGGGTCTCCATCATGCTCATCATGGTGCCCATGTTCCTGCCGCTCCTCGCGCCCCACAACATCGATCTGATCTGGTTTGGAATCGTGACGGTGGTCGCGGTGGAAATCGGCCTTCTCACCCCACCCTTCGGGCTGTCGGCTTTTGTGATCAAGAGCACGCTGGCCGACGACAGAATAACGCTTGGTGAAATTTTCCGAGGCGCGGCGCCCTTTGCCGTCATCATGGGAGCGTTGCTCCTCGCGATCATCTTCATTCCATCGATCGCCACGGTGCTGGTTCGGTAGCCCTTCTCCCGCTGCGGCGTGTGGGTTGCCCCTTGGTCTACCGCGGGTTGGGAGGTACCAGCGGCAGCAACAGCATGGGCGGATGTGCGGGATCAAAGTGCAAGGTCACCCGGTTATCAAACACTGCGTCCGGCCGGTCTTCCGGGCAGGTGTGCCGGAATGGACCCACGCCTGTGAACGGCTGGCCAATAGCCGCGGACATCGCTGACAGGTCCCCCGGGTACTCGTAGTCTTTCCCCCGAACGGAGAGCGCAATCCGGTAGCCCGCAGGCGCGACGAAACAGGTGGGAAAAATCTCGACATCCATGTCGTAGCGCTCGCCCGGAGCGAGTGGCTCTGACGAGTCCATGGTGTGATAAGGGCGGTAGGGCAAGGTTCTGTCGGTATCGAGTTTGCGCATCGATCCGCGTAACCACCCGTGCGACATCGGCGTATGGGGATCGTTTGAACCTGCGTAAGTCACTTCTTTCAGATCGGGGGTGAACAGACGCAGCACCAGGAACAGGTCTGCATCGCTTGTCGACGAGGAAATGCGCAGCTTTGCTGCCGCGGGCCCGATCACGTGGCACGCCTCGGACAAGGGCTCGGTGATGAAGGTGAGCCCGTCGCCCATCGCTTCGTAGGTTGCTGACGCTTCACGTGTAACCGGCTGGTCGGCGCGTAATGCGCCATCGGCATGCAGATAAAACCTGGCCCACCTTGTATCTTTCAAGGGCCACTGCTCGTCGCCACGAGACTTGAAAGCCGCGCCGGGACGCCTGACCAGCATGTGTACGCGGGGACGCGATCCCCAGCCGTTATCCTCGTCTTTCAGGAAATGACCGAAGAATTGTTTCTGAAGGGCGATACCCGTGTTCGTGTAGTACTCAGTCCAATGTTCATAACAATGAAAATCAAGCCACTTCTGCTCGGTGCCCGCCTGTAGAAAGCCTTCGATATTGCCGCGCAGATGAAGCCCCTGGCCGCCCCAGTTACCGGCTGACAACAACGGCGTGTTGATCCGCGAGAAATCGGGTAAACGCGAGCGCCAGTAGTCTTCATTTGCGAACCGGTGCTCGCGAATTTTGCGTCGCCAGTCGACCATGGTGGCGGCAAGCGTAGCGTCATCGACGCTCTCCGGACCCGCCACCCACTCCCCCTCCAGGATATGGCTGATCCACCCACGCTCACCGACACCGTGCTGAATGGGCAAAACGTATTTGTTGAACCACAGGTCGCTGAATAAGGACAAAACGCCGCCATGGCGAGTGAACTCGCGATAGAAGTCGGAGCAGCCTTCCCAGACACAGATCGCCTGCAAATAGGGTGGCCGAAGTGCGGCAACCTGCCACTGATTCATGGCCAGATAGGACACTCCGGACAGACCCACCCGGCCGTTCGACCACGACTGCTCGCCTGCCCAGACAATCGCCTCGTAAAAATCCTGAGTCTCTCGGGTGGAGAGAAGATCCATCAGCCCGGGTGAGCGTCCGGTTCCGCGCACATCGACCCGCACCAACACGTAACCGTCTCGAACGAAGCGCTCGGGATCGGGGAACTCATAGTTTTGTAATCGGTTGGTCGACAGCTGGGTGATAGAAGGTTCATGGCGCGTGAGCATCTGCCATTGCCCGCCCCATACTTCGTCCTGGAAGGATAGCCACTTGCCGTAGGGCGTAGCACCCAGCAGCACCGGGTACTGTTTGTCATCATCAGGACGAAAGACATCACATCGGAGCGTGACCCCGTCGCTCATGACGATGGGTACATCCCAGTCGATCCGGATGCCTTCGTACAATTCGGTGCGCAGCATCGTGGTCACTCCAGGCTTGCTTGAAGCTCAATCCACCCTGATGTTGGCGCTCTTGGCAAGCGCCCCCCAGCGTGCGATCTCCCGACGCATGTGACTGCTTAATTGCTCGGGGGTGGTGCCGCGGATTTCGAGACCCAGCGCGCCAGCCTTTTCCCTGAGCGCAGGATCGGTCAGTGCGCGATTCACATGCGTATTGAGCAGAGCGAGGACTGAGGGGGGCGTTGCGGCGGGTGCGTAGACCGCATACCAGGTGTCGAAATCGATCGGGTGCCCTTGCTCGGCCATGGTGGGTACGTCGGGGGCCAGCGACGATCGTGTCGCGCTCGCGGTCGCCAAAGCTCTCAACTCGCCGCGTCGCACATGCGGCATGGGCAACTGGATGATGTTGAAGCCGACTTTCACCTCGCCGCTGAGGAGCGCGGTATGCAGGGGCGCAGCGCCTTTGTACGGCACGTGGATGACGTCGATCCCCGCGACCTGTTTCAACTGTTCCAGCCCGAAGTGCTGACCGCCGCCGTTGCCGGTGCTTCCGAACGCGAGCTTGCCCGGTTCAGCCTTTGCAAGCGCGATCAATTCAGCGAGGTTCTTCACAGGCAGGCTGGGATGCGCGACCAGGAGATTGGGCTGAGAGGCCACCAGTGAAATCGGCGCGAAATCCTTGAGCGGGTCAAAGGGCAGCTTCGGATACAGCGCGACACTGAATGCCTGGGGCCCAATGCCGCCGAGCAACAGCGTGTAGCCATCGGCGGGTGCCTTGGCGACCAGGTCGGAGCCGATGTTGCCGTTGGCGCCCGCGCGGTTGTCGATTACCACGGGCTGTGAGAGCGACTCGGTAAGCTTTTGCGCGATGTTGCGCGCCATGAAGTCGTAGCCGCCGCCAGCGGGAAACGGAACCACCATCCGAATCGAACGCACGGGCCAGTCGCTGGGCGTTGATTGCGCAAACGCCTGGCATGCCAGGCCAAGCAGTGCTGCGCCTAACACCGTACGGCGACGCGCAAGCCCGCGACGTCCGGTTGATTTCATGCTTCGCATTTGATGTACCTCCCGAGATTGATGCCGGTTGCGATACGCAACCGTTTTGTTCGATGCAGGATACGTCTTTTCGCCGCGCGACGTGCGTGCTAGCCTCGCGAAGCGGCATGCGCGACCGGTTGCCGGAACACTCGGAGACAAGCTTGAAAATCGACGTCTTTAATCACATCCTTCCCAAACACGTGTTCGAGCGCATCCGAACGGTTGCGCCACAAATCCCGATTCTGAACAGCTTCAATAACCTGCCTGAACTTTGGGATGTCGAGGCGCATCTGCGCCTGATGGATGGCTATGACGGCTATCAGCAGGTCTTGTCGCTTTCAAACCCGCCCATTGAGATGCTGGGTTCGCCTGAGATCACGCCCAAGATGGCGCAACTGGCCAATGACGGGCTGGCCGAAATTTGTCGGGCGCATCCCGACCGTTTCCCGGCATTTATTGCCTCCATGCCCATGAACAATCCGGATGCGGCGGTTAAAGAGGCTGAACGGGCTGTCAAAGAGCTGGATGCTCGCGGCATTCAAATCTTCAGCAATGTGTTGGGCAAACCACTGAGCGCCCCCGAGTTCTATCCGGTGTTCGAGACCATGGCGAAATTCGATCTGCCGATCTGGGTGCACCCCATGCGCGGACCGAATTTTGCCGACTACGCCACCGAAAGCGCATCCGAAGACGAAATCTGGTTCACCTTCGGTTGGCCCTATGAAACCAGTGCGTGCATGACGCGCCTGATTTACTCCGGAATCTTCGACAAGCTGCCCAATCTCAAGATCATCACCCATCACATGGGAGGCATGATTCCCTTCTTCGCAGAGAAGATCAATCTTGGCTTCAAGCAGATTTTTGATGGCAAGGTCGACCGCAACCCCACCGCGGAAAAGGCTGGCCTGAAGCGTCCCTTGATTGATTACTACCGCATGCTTTACGCCGATACCTCAACGAACGGCTCGGCTTCAGCGGCTCGTTGCGGGCTCGACTTCTTTGGTGCCGATCACTGCCTGTTTGCCACCGACGCGCCATTTGACTCACGTGGCGGACACCATCTGATCGGGGGCACCATCCGAGCGATTGATTCGCTGGACATTCAGGCGAACGAGCGCCACGCCATCTATGAGGGTAACGCGAAGCGCCTGCTCCGCTTGTCTTGAGGGCTATCGATATGCCCCTGTGGGGCGGTCAGCGGGCGCGGGTGCGGGCAACACAACCCCACCCACCGCCCGCCAGACCCTTTAGCGCGGCTTGAAGCCAATGTCCTTGATCACCTTGCCCCACAACTGCTCGTCGCGCTCAAGCGCCTGAGTGAGAAACGCTGGCGCCTCGGTGTGGATGTCGAGTCCCATCTTGCGCATCCGCTCGCGAACATCAGGCTGGGTGAGTGCCCAGTTCACCTCGCGATTGAGCACCGATACGATGTCGGCCGGCAGACCTGCAGGCCCGATGATGCCGAACCATCCGCCCGAAGTGAATCCTGGCAGCGTTTCAGCGATGGTGGGCACGTTGGGGTAGTCGGGTGAACGCTGAGCGCGGGCGATGCCGAGCAGCCGCACTTTGTTGGCGTCGGCAAGCGGCTGCACCGCGATGAATGAACCCAGCGAGGCGTTGATTTCGCCGCCAATCATCTGGGTGAACACGTCGCTCATGCCGCGATGCGGCACATGGATGTACTCAAACCCCGCGAGCAGGCGGAACTGCTCGGTAGCGAAGTGCAGGAACGCACCTTCGCCATTGGTGCCAAAGGTGAGTTTTCCAGGGTTGGCGCGGGCGTAGTCGATCACGTCCTTGACCGATTTGAACGGTGTCTGGTTCGAGACCACCAGCGCGAGAAAATTGGAGGCCATCATGGCGATGGGCGTGAAATCAGTGCGTGCGTTGTAGGCCACCTTGGCGTACGAAAGCGGCACGATCACCATATTGCCGCCCTGACCGCAGCCCAGCGTGTAGCCGTCGGGCGCGCCCTGCTTGACCAGCACCAGCCCGAGCTGCCCCGCGCCGCCAGGACGGTTGTCGACCACGACGGCCTGGCCTAATCGCTCAGTCAACTTGGGCGCAACCAGTCGGGAGAGCAGGTCGCAACTGTCGCCCGCCCCCGCCGGGACGATGATTCGGATGGGCTTGTTCGGGTACGCCGCCTGAGCGCTGGCCGTTGACGGGCCCGCCGAGAGTGCCAATGCAGAGGCTGCACCGAGCAGGGCCGCCATGAGGGTCTTGAAACGGGATCGGTTCATGAGTGTCTCCTGGTTCGCACCGGCGAGTGCGGGCCGCCCTGCCTGCCGGCATCGTTTTGCGTCCGAAAACCGACGCTCAGAGCAAGGATAGCAGCGCTGCTGCACGGAACGGGTTTATAGTCTTTGGGATACGGAAATTACCCTTCTGGAGGACTGCGCCATGCGTCTTGGTTACTTCACCATGCCCCTGCACCCGCTCGAGCGCGACCCCACCGTCACGCTGCAGGAAGACCGGCAGGCGATCATCCTTGCCGACCAACTCGGATTCCATGACGCTTTCGTGGGTGAGCATCTCACCGACCTCGCTGAAAACGTCACCAACAGTTTTATCTTTCTCGCCACGCTGATTGGTGAAACGAAGCAGATCCGGTTGGGGTCAGGCACGTCCAACTTGTCTCATACGCACCCCACGCTGGTGGCGGCGCATGCCGCCATGTTCGATCATCTATCAAAAGGCCGGTTCATCTTCGGCGTGAGCCCAGGCGCACTGGCCTCCGATGCGGAAGCGCTCGGCATTCTCGACCAGGATCGCAACCGGATTTTTGCTGAAGCGATCGATGTGATCCTCGCAATCTGGGAACGCGACCCGCCTTACGATATCGATTTCCCGGATAACCGCTTCAAGGTCTCCACCCGCAAGACCCGAGTGCCCGAGATCGGGCGCGGGGTCATGATGAAGCCCTACCAGAAGCCGCGGCCCGAGATCGTGGGCACGGTGGTGGCGCCTGCATCGAAGGGTGTCACGCTCATGGGCCGACGCGACTTTCACCCCATGTCTGCGAACTTCCTGCTTTCGCATTGGCTCGCGAGTCACTGGACGAACTACGCCGAAGGCAAGGCGTCGGTGGGCGTGACCGCCAACCCCGAAGACTGGCGCGTTGCACGCACCATTTTTGTGGCCGAGGATGCAGCCACGGCGCGTGCCTATGGCAAGGACGATGCGCGCAGCCCCTATCGCTACTATTACCGGCAGATGCTCACCAAGATGATGCTGTCGAAGCGCCACGTCATCTTCAAGCGCCACGCTGACGAAGACGACAGCGCGCTTACCCTGGACCGGCTGCTCGACGACCTGGTGCTTTGCGGTACGGTTGATCAGGTGGTCGATCAGATCCTCGCGTTGCGCGAAGAGGCTGGAGATTTCGGCGAGATCGTCTATGCGGGCATGGATCAGGTTGACCCGGCGCTCTCCCGCCGGTCCATGGAATTGATGGCGCAGGAGGTCATGCCGCGGGTCAATTCAGCGATTGCGCATAGTCGGCGCCGGGCTGAACCGATGCGAAACGTCGCCTGAGCGCGAGCCAAACGCTGCGGCCGGATGACGTTTCTTGATGCATCCGCGATAACCCTGTCGAAAGTGTCCGCAAACGCGAGGCGTGTGGTTGATACTGTAGCCGGGGGGTGATCGTGGACAAACATTTTTCTACACAGTTTGACGCTGAACTCAGCACGGTGTCCTCACGCGTGCTCGAGATGGGCGGGCTGGTCGAGAGTCAGGTCATCAAGGCGGTCGCAGCCATGACCGCTTTCGATGGCGAAGCGGCCGCCGAGGTTCTGCGGGAAGAGCAGCGCGTGAACCGGTTCGAGGTTGAAATCGACCGCGAGTTGTCGGGCATCATTGCCCTGCGACAGCCGACCGCGCGTGATCTGCGACTGCTCATCTCGATCAGCCGCATCATCGCCAACCTTGAGCGGGTCGGTGACGAGGCGGCACGCACTGCGCGTGTGGTTCAGCGTCTGCTCGACGTGGGGCTCGCTACGCGGCTGCGGCTCCCCGTGAACGACCTGCAGTTCGAAGCTGAAATGGCGGTTGAGCTCCTGCGAAAGGCGCTCGATGCCTTTGCGCGTCTCGATCCTGTGGGTGCGCTCGAGGTGATCAAGCAGGATCGTCAGATTGATAGCGAATTCGAAGGGCTGCTCCGCAAACTCATCACCTACATGATGGAAGACCCCCGCACCATCAGTGCCTGTATCGACCTGGTGTTCGTCGCCAAGGCGGTGGAGCGAATTGGCGACCATGCCAAGAATCTCGCCGAGGCGGTGATTTACGTGGTCAAGGGGACTGACGTCCGTCATTCACCGATGACCGATGTCGAGAGCGCGGTGGGTTAACCGTCGGTCAATCCGGCCCCTCTTTCAAGACCCTCACCGCCTCCGGAGCAGGTGAGGGCAGCGACGCGGAGCGCGGCGCTCTATCCGGTTCACAGACCGGAATGACCTCTGACTCCCCGTCATTTCATCCTGTGGCTGCCTTCGCGTAGACGAGGTGCTCACCGCATGCGCTTCGCTGGTGGGCCGGAGCCTCGCTGACGACGGTTGACAAGATTTCGAGCCGTATGAGACACTTTTTGAAAGCGCTTTCAAAAGCGCTCTGGAAACCGTTAAAACAACCCGATCCCGGAGACACTGCATGCGCTTTGCCCGCCGCACCACCCTCCTGCTGGGCTTCGTGCTGCCCTTCTGCAGCCACGCCGAAACGTTTCAGGATACCAAGGGCAACACCTGGGAGATCTCGGGTTTTGTGAAGGTTGAGGCCACTCGCGCATCCGAAGCGCCGCGACAGATATCGCCCAACGATTCGCTCTACAAATACGACCAGCGAAACGCCTTCGTTCCCGTGCCGAGCAACCCCACGCTCGGCAGTCGCTCGTCGTCGCTCGCACTCCAGCAACTCGCACTGGGCTACAGCCATGAAACCGAGGGGGCCGTCACCTTCGAGGCGCGCGCGAGCTATCGCTGGCGCTCCACCGCTGACCTCGGTGAATGGTTCTCCGCCTCCGATGTGAGCTATCGCAGCGGCAAAGGCCTCGCCAACCGCGACTGGTTCGAGAAATTCATTGGCGTCTCACGCCCCGATCTGGGCTTTGTGCGCTACGGCACGCAGCTGTCGCGTACCTGGGCACGCTCCGATTCCTTCAGCTATCCCATTGGCCTTGCGAATCAGTGGGCGGGTACCGGTGCGGGCTTTAGCGTCATGCCCGAGGCGTTGCGTCTCACCAGTAAGCCTTTCGAGGACGGCATCGGCAAGCTCACCTTCGAAGTCAGCCTGGGGCGCGATCGCCTCAGCACGGACATTGTTCAGCAGAACCGCCTGACCCAGTCGAATATCGCTTATCAACCGGGTGCGACGGAGCCCCGCCTCGTGGAGCTGTTCCTGCAGTATTCGCGCGAGCGGCATCTGATTGAATTCACGCTGCAGAACGTGACGGGGGCACGCCAGAGTTCTTTCGGCAAGGCGCCGCTGGTGGGATGGATAGGCGACCCGGACGCGATGTCGGTGGGCGGAGCTTGGCTGCCCCGGCGAGCCGGTAAGCCTGGCCAAAGTGCGGCGGTTCTGCAAGGTAATTACTGGCCGAATCCGCAGAACATGCTCACGTATGGCGCGCGCCACAATCGCTGGACTGGATCGGCTGCGAGCTGCGCCTACGACACCGTGCAGAAGGTGTGCCTGTTTGGCCTCGACCCCGGCTTCAACTACGGCGACCTGAATTCCGACTACACCGGCTACCGGGCGTCCAATTACGACCTGATGCTCGGCTGGAGCCATTACCGCGGTCTGTACACCTACACTGCAGGTGGCGTCTATTACGGACGCGCATCGAGCGCCAATCCGATTGAGTGGGGGCAGAGCAACACCGCGCTGAGCCTCAACCTTGGCATTTACCGGAAGCTACCGGAAGTTCATAAAGGGGCGAGTGTCTACGGCGGCATCGGATGGTCGCGCGTGAGCCGCCTCGGTCCGGCGCCGGTCAGCATGCCCGACAACCTGTTCCTGGGCTTCAATTCTCACTACGACCGGAGCGGCTCCGCCGCCACGGTTGGTTTTAACCTCGTTTTCTGAGGCGCGCTCATGGATCGCGTTTGCCAGCCGGCATATCGTCTGGCGCGGTGTCGGCTGATGGGTGTCGCCGTGGCCGCGCTGCTCGGCTTTGCGGGCTTGTCTGAGGCGGTTCTCGCGCAGCCTGCGCAAGACCTGCGGTTGGGAGAAGGCGTGCTGTTTGCCGAGCCGCCGTCCGGCTTTGGCAGCATCCGGCCCAAGCCCGCCACCTACCGCAGCGGCGCCATGCTGGCACGTGCGGTCCCTACCAATCAGTGGTATTCGTCGGTCATGTATGAGCGCTGGTCCGACGTCCTGCATGCGCATCCGTTGTCGTTTCGCGCGTCGCAGGCGGGGCTGGAGGTCAGCCTCCCGGTTCGCAAACGGGTCCCTGTTGAGGGTAAGCAGCCCGAGATTCAGTACCCACACGAGCCTGCGCTCACCATTGGTGCAAGCGCTTTCACGCCTGAGGACGCGCGCCTCCATGATGCGGGTGACTGGCACATCCAGATCCGGATGGCGGCAGGTGCGCAGCATCTCGATGCCACCCTCCTGCACGGCGGGGTGTATGCCTATTTCTCACTCTCTGATGGGGCGGCACGCATCCGGTTGGCGGCTGATGCGCGGCTGTTATCCTCGGGGCACGCCCAGTCGGCAGCGTCCGCGTTGGTGATCCGATTCGAGCAGCGCGGAAGGCAGTGGGCGGTGTTTGCGCCGGCGGGTTCGACGGTTGCGGGGATCGCCGGGCAGGACCTCACGGTGCAGTTGCCCGATGACAGACGCGTGCTGTCGGTGGCTGCCTTGCCCGACGCTGATCCTGCCACGCTCGAGCGGTTCACTCGGCATGCGTTCGCCTTCGTCGAGTCTACTCAGGTCAGCTGGCAGTTCGATGAAGCCTCGGGAAAGCTCCTGACCCGCTACGCGCTGAAGACTCGTGCGGTGAGCGGCTCGGAGACGGTCCCGTTGATTTCGCTCTACCCGCACCAGAACCGTCATCTCTCAGGGGGACGAATCGACGCGCCGGGGTTCGATGCCATTCGTGGGCCGATGCCCCTGCTCGCCGCCTCTTCCTTCAGCACCGAGATGCAATGGCGGGGCATTCTTCCCGCCTGGCCTGTGCTGGGAGGTACCGAAGAGCGGGATCGGATTCGCAGTCTGCTGAGTGGCGATGTGCGCCGTGCGCCCACGATGTTCGGCCGCATGGGGCAGGGCACCTACTGGACCGGTAAAACCCTGGCCGCGCTCGCTCATCTGATGGCGATTGCCGCCGAGGCCGGTGAGGATGAGGCAGCGCGTACGCTTGAGACGTTGGTTCGACGCCGCTTTTCACAGTGGTTTACCGGGACGGGCCCGCGTTTCGTACTCGATCGAAGCACGGGTTCGGTGTTGGGCTACCCCGAAGAGTTTGGCAGCGTGGCGGCCATGAATGACCACCACTTTCATTACGGCTACTGGCTCATGGCTGCGGTGCAGCTCGCGCGGCGCGATGCGGCCTGGGCGTTGCCGGCTGCTTCGGGCGGTATGGTCGGTCGGTTGATTGCTGACATTGCCACGGCGGAGCGTGGTCGCGCTGATTTTCCGTTTCTGCGAAATTTTGATCCTTATGCCGGGCATTCCTGGGCCGGCGGGGACGGTATCTATTTTGGGCACGGCAACAACCAGGAGTCGTCGTCGGAGGCGGTCAACGCCTGGGCGGCGCTCGTGCTCTGGGGCGAACTCACCGGCGATCGGGCTTTGCGCGACCTGGGTGTTTACCTTTACCTGCATGAGGCGGCGGCGGTGCTGCAATACTGGCTCGATGTGGAGGGCACGCTGCTCGACACGGGCTTCGACAAGCCGCTCGCGAGCATGGTGTTTGGCGGCAAGTACGCTTACAGCACCTGGTGGACCGAAGAGCCGCGTCAGATCCAGGGGATCAACCTGTTACCCATCACCCCTGCCTCGACCTATCTGGCTCTGCCGCGCCCTTACATGGACCGATACTTCTCGGGACTCGAGCGTGCGCGCAAGAGCTACGATTCGCGCGGCCAGAGTGACGGCACGCCCGCTGACATCTGGCAGGATGTGTTTGCATCGTTTCTGGCCCTCGCTGATCCTGCCGCGGGCATGAAGGCCTGGAACTCGCGCGGCTCGGTCGAACTGGGCGAGACGCGTACGCGTACTTTTCACTGGCTGAGCACGCTGCAGGCTGCAGGCCGCGTCGACCGGACCGTGACCGCCGACGCCGCGCTCTACACCGTGTTCGTTCGTGAAAATGGCGACCGAACCTACGTCGGGTATCAGCCGCCGGGTCGGGGCGCGCGCACCATCCGCTTCAGCGACGGCATGACCTTGCAGGCCGAGCCGGGGCGGCTTTCGCATGCTGTGCGCGCGTCGGGCGCGGGGGCGAGCGCGCGGTGATCGCAGGCATCGATCTGGGCGGCACCAAAATCGCCGCCTCGGTTGCTAACGAGTCGGGCGTGGTCGCTCGAGCTCGTATGCCTGTACCCCGCAGCGGTGATGATCGCGCGATCGCGCGAGCGATGCTCGCGCTAGTCGATGACTGCTGCCGGGAGGCGGGGGTACGTTCCGACGCGCTTCATGCGGTAGGCGTTGCTGCGTGCGGGCCTTTCGAAGGGGAGGCGGGGCAACTTGCGAGCGCCGCGCCCAACTTGTGCGGCGGCTTGTCGCCAGAAAGCGGCCTGCCGAATCGCTGGATGCGGGTGGCACTCGAAGCGCCGCTTCGTGAGGCCTTCGGTGGACGCGCGCTTGCGTTGGCGAACGATGCCCAGGCAGCACTCTTTGCTGAATACCGCTTCGGTGCCCTCCGCGGTGTGAGCCATGGCGCGTACCTCACCTGGAGTACCGGAATCGGCGTGGGCTTGATGCTGGACGGACGACTGGTGCGGGGTAAGTCAGGTAATGCCGGACATGCCGGGCACAGCATGGTGGCCTCGGCGCCTGGGCTGCGGTCGCGCTGTGGCTGCGGCAACGAGGGCGACGTCGAGTCGCTCGCCGGGGGAGCAGCGCTCGCGCGCGCCTGGGGCGGTGAGACGGTTGATCTGTTCAACGCCTATCGGCGGGGTGAGCGCGAGGCGGGCGCGGTCGTGGGGCGCGCGCTCGATGCGATTGCAGATCTCGTCTACAACCTGATCGTCACCCTTGATCTCGAACGGGTCGCGATTGGCGGCGGCCTTTTCTGCAGCCAGTCCGATCTGCTGCTGCCTGCATTGCGGACCCGCCTGTTCGAGTCTGGCCGCTACCCCGGAATGCGAGGTATGCTCGCGGGCGCGAGCGTGGTCGCTGTGAGCGACCCGTCTACAACTGCCGAACTGGGTGCGCTTTGCCTGGTGCTGCCAGAAACCTGGCAGCCGCGCTGGGCCGCTCAGTTTCCCGCTAAAGCCGTCGCGGCAACCGCAGCATGAACCGAAGCACCATCTCCGATGTGGCGCGCAAGGCCGGTGTGTCCGAGAGCACCGTGTCCAGGGTATTGAACGGCACGGCGAGGGTGGCGGCCACCAAACAGCGCGCGGTTGAGCTGGCCATCCGCGAGATGGGCTTTCAGCCCAACGCCTTCGCGCGCGGGCTCGCCACCGGTCGCTCCAATGCGATCGGCGTGGTCACGCAGGCAATCGACAGCCCGTTCTACGGCGAAGGCATGCATGGCATTGAGCGAACGCTGCAGGCAAGCGGCTACACGCCGATCTTCATGAGCGGCCACTGGAACTCCGATGACGAGGAACGTTGCATTCGCGAACTGATTCAGCGCCGCGTGGACGGTTTGATTCTGTTTGCGGGTCGGCTGGGCGCCGTACGCATCGCGGAGTTCGCTCAGCAGTTACCCGTAGTGGTCACCGGTCGTACGCTCGATGCGCCGGGCGTCTTCAGTCTGTCGGTGGATGACGAAGCGGGCGCGCGGCTTGCGACCGAGCACCTGATCGATCTCGGGCACCGGCGGATCGCGTTCATCGCGGGGCCGCGCGACCATCCCGACGCCCAAGCCCGCCTGAAGGGCTATCGCAGCGCGCTCGACCACGCCGGCATCACCTATCTGCCCGCGCTCGTCACCCCGGGCGATTTTCGTGAAGAGGGCGGGCGGCTCGCCGGGGAACGGCTGCTGGCGATGGGCGAGCCTTTTACTGCGGTGTTCTGTGCCAACGACCAGACGGCGTTTGGTCTGCAGCTTGCGCTTCATCACCGCGGACTGCGGGTGCCCGATGACATCTCGGTGGTGGGCTTTGACGATCTGTCTACTGCGGCCTATTTTCTGCCCCCGCTCACCACGGTTCGGCAACCGGTCGATCAGATGGGTGACCTGTCTGCCCAGGCGCTGCTCATGATGATTGACAAGCGTGACCCGGCAGTGCGTGCGCCGTCGGTGTCGCTGGTGGTGCGCGAGTCCACCCGCAAGATCACGCTCGCCGGCGCACGCGCATCGCGCTCCACTCGGGCCGCCTGAGGTCGTTCGATGCGAAGTGACTTTGCGCCCCCATCCAGCCTCTCGTGCAAGCGCTTTCATAAAGGAGGCCTCTCGCATGGCCGGCGCCGTGCGCTGGGGAGTTTGGGCGGATCGGCAGCCATGATGACCGCGGCTGCACACGGGCGCGCCCAGCCGACGGCGGCTCCGCTTGATATTGCTGCCTATCCGGCGCTTGATCAGATTCTTCGCGACACCCGCCCGCGTTGGCAGTCCATCGCGCCGGGCTTCGACATTCGGCTGGTCGCGCGTGAGTTCGGAGATCATCATTCGGCGCTCACGGCGGCGATGGCCGCCCGCAAAGGGTTGCCCGATTTGATGGCGGTCGAGTTCGGATTCCTCGCCCGGTTTGCGGCAAGCGGCGCACTTGCTGATCTATCAACGTTACCCGGCCTTGCCGAGTTGAGCGCAGGCGTCGTGCCGTATGCCATTGCGCAATGCCGGCTCGCTGGCGGTCTCTACGCGCTACCGGTCGACATCGGGCCAGGCGTGAGCTTCATCCGCGCGGATCTTCTCGAACGGGCCCGCATTACCGAGCAGAGCATCCTGTCCTCATGGGAAGGGTTCGTCGAGGCGGGGCGGCTGCTGCGTGCGGCAAATGGTCCCTACCTGCTGCCGCATGCAAGAGATCTGAAGGACGCCATCATTCGCGCTGCAATCGAGCCAGGTGACGGGTTGTATTTCGATGCGAAGGGCCGGTCGCGGCTTGATTCAGAGCGCTTCCGGCTGGCCTTCCGGCTGGCGCGCGAGGTGCGGCGCCATGACCTCGATGCGCGGGTGAGCGCATGGAGTAACGATTGGGCTGAGGGCCTGCGGCGGGGTCGTATCGCGACGCTCCTGATGGGCGCGTGGTTTGGAGGTCATCTGGCCAACTGGTTGGCGCCCGCCACCGCCGGCCGCTGGCGCACTGGTGAACTGCCAGGAGGGGCGCGCGCCTCCTGGGGCGGAAGTTTTTATGCGATTGCCGCGCATTCCCCCAGACGCGAGCAGGCCTGGGCCATGCTACGGCTTCTCGCGGGAGATCCGGCGCTACAGCTCGAAGCCTTCCGCCGCCATGATGCGTTCCCGGCGCTGCAGACGGCACATCAGGATCCGTTCTTCGAGGAAGCGATGCCATTTTTCGGTGGCCAGCGCGCACGACGGCTCTGGCGCGAGATTGCGCTCGCGATTCCTCCTGTGGGGGTGCATCGCCTGGATCCGCTGGCCGAAGAAATCGTCAACGCCGAACTCGATCGCGTGCTGATGCGGGGCAAGGACCCCGAGCGGGCGATCGAAGACGCCGCACGGGTGCTTGAGCGCCGCGCGCAACGGGTGCGCGGATGAGCGCCCAGGTCGAGGTGGCCCAGCCCCGGGTCGAGCGTGCGCGCGTCTCGCTGATCGACCGCCTGCGCGGCCGTGATCCGGTTGTTGCACCATGGCTCTTTCTCGCGCCCTTTCTGCTGCTCTTTGCAGTCTTCGGTGTGTACCCGATCGCGTTTTCCTTTTACATGTCGCTCCATGACTGGGATCCGGTGCGTGGGCTTGGGAGTGCTCGGTTTGTCGGGCTTGACAACTACCTCTTTGTGCTCGCCGATGAGTGGTTTCATCAGTCGCTGATCAGCACCGCCTGGCTCGCTCTTGCGTCGGGTGTGCCCCAGCATCTGGTCGCGATTCCGCTTGCGTGTTTTATTGATTCGCGGCTGCGGCGCACGCGTGACTGGCTGGCCGCGTTGTATTTCCTGCCCTATGTCACCTCAACGGTCGCGATCGCGATCATGTTCACGGCGTTGCTGTCGCGCGACTTCGGTATGGTCAACCTGATGCTTGAGTCGATCGCCCGGCTCCCCGTTGTGGGCGCGCTGATGCCGGCTGGGCCGATTGACTGGCTGAGTGATCCCGACCGGATCCGGCCCGCGGTGTCGATGGTGGTGTTCTGGCGCTTCGTGGGATTCAACACGCTCCTTTACCTCGCGGCGCTTCAGGGCATTCCGCGTGAACTCTACGAGGCCGCCCGTCTGGACGGCGCAAGCGCCTGGCAGCGGTTCTGGCATGTCACCCTGCCGATGCTCAGGCCCGTGGCGTTCTTTGCGGTCACGCTGTCCATTATTGGCGGCATGCAGCTGTTCGAAGAGCCCTTCGTGTTGTCGGGGGGGCGTGGGGGACCCGATCAGGCGGTGATGACCACCGCCATCTATCTCTACCGCTCGGCCTTTGAGTTCAGCGATTTTGGCGCGGCGAGTGCGATGTCCTGGATCCTGGTGCTGTTGATGGCGATCCTTTCTGCGCTCGTCACGCGCTGGCTTGGTAACCGGGGGGACCGATGAGCGAATCCTCGACCGAGGGCCACGGTATGAACCAGGCGATCGAGCGGGTGTCGACCGCGGGTCGATTGGGGCAGGGCGCCGCCTGGGCGCTGGTGGGCGTGGGCGCGCTGCTGATGCTCGCGCCCTTTTATCTGATGTTTGTCTTTGCCACGCATCCGCGCGCCGAGATTCTCCAACTGCCGCCGCCGCTTTTTTTCGGTGATGCATTCCTTGCCAATCTCGACGGCCTGACCCGCCGCATCCCGTTCTGGAGCAGTCTGGGCTGGAGCCTCTATGTGGCGGTGATCAGCAGTCTCCTGACGCTCCTCTTCTGCTCGATGGGTGGCTATGCGTTTGCAATGTTCGAGTTTGCCGGCAAGCGTTGGCTGTTCGGCCTGGTGATTGGCGTGATGTTGGTGCCGCCCTTTCTCGGCATGATCTCGGGCTTTCTGGTGATCGACGCGCTGGGCTGGATTGACGAGCCGCGCGCGCTCTACCTGCCCGGTGCCGCGAGTGCGTTTGGCATCTTTCTCATGCGCCAGTTCATTACTGCAAGCGTGCCCATGCAGCTGGTCGAAGCGGCCCGTCTGGATGGCTGTAGCGAATGGCGAATTTTCTTTTCGATCGTGCTGCCGCTGCTGGGACCCGCGCTGGGCACGCTGGGGCTGGTGAGTTTCGTTGCGTCCTGGAACAACTTCATGGGAGCGCTGGTGGTACTTCGATCGCCCGATCGCTACACGCTGCCGCTTGCGCTTCGTGCAATACAAAGCCCGGTCGATACCGATTGGGGTGTGCTGATGGCGGGCGCATCGATCGCGGTGCTGCCACTACTGGTGCTGTTCGCGTTGTTTTCGCGGCAGCTGGTTGCCGGTCTTACGGCGGGTGCGGTGCGTGGTTAGGCGCAGAGGCGCGGGCCATCAGGAAACAGGAGTCAATGTGGATCGTGATCAGCTGATTATTCCGGACCTCGGACATCTGCCAGGCAACTTTGTCTGGGGGGTTGCAACCAGCGCATTCCAGATCGAGGGGGCGGCCGACCGTCGCGGGGAATCAATCTGGGATGCCTTCTGCCGGCGCCCTGGCGCGATCGCTGACGGTTCCGATGGCCTTACTGCCTGTGATCACGTTGACCGCCTGGAGTCCGATCTCGATCTCATCGCCTCGCTCGGGGTCGAAGCCTATCGCTTCTCAATTGCCTGGCCGCGTATCCAGCCCGAGGGTAGCGGCGCGCCATCAAGCGGGGGACTCGGTTTCTATGACCGGCTGATTGACGGGCTGCTTGCTCGTGGGATTCGCCCCTATGCGACGCTTTATCACTGGGATTTGCCTCAGGCGCTGCAGTTGCGACACGGTGGATGGGCGGGGCGCGAGACAGCTTTGCGGTTTGGCGATTATGCGGACCGGGTGGCGCGTCATCTGGGGGATCGCGTTGTCTCGTTTGCCACGTTGAATGAGCCCTGGGTGGTGGCGATCCTGGGCCACGAGCAGGGAATCTTCGCGCCGGGGCTGCGCTCGCGTGCCATTGCGATGCAGGCAAGTCACCACCTGCTGGTGGGGCACGGTCTTGCGTTGCAGGCGATCCGTGCAAGCAGCCGGGCCGAGGCGGGCATCGTTCTGAACATGTCTCCCATCCATCCGCTCACTGACAGTGATGCGGATCGGGCCAAGGCTGTGATCGATGATGGCCTGATCAACCGCTGGTACATGGATGCGATTCACCACGGACACTACCCCGCGGACGTACTCGCACACCTGGGCGCTGATGCGCCGCAGCAGCTTCCCGGAGATCACGCGCTCATTTCCCAGTCGGTCGACTTCGTGGGGGTCAACTACTACACGCGCAGTTTTGCGAGCACAGGCGAGCCCTGGTCAGCCGAGAAGACGGGCGCCGCCGTCACTGATATGGGGTGGGAGATTTATCCGGACGGTCTCACCGAACTGCTGGTGCGCCTGGATCGTGACTGGAGCCATCCGCGCCTCCTGGTCACCGAAAACGGGGCCGCGTTTGCCGATCAGCTGGTCGGCGGTGCGGTGGACGATCACCCCCGGATCGAGTATCTGGCGACGCATCTCGCAGCGGTTGACCAGGCCGCCCGCCAGGGTGTGAATATTGCAGGCTACTTTGTCTGGAGCCTGATGGATAACTTCGAGTGGGCGTCGGGTTATCGCAAGCGTTTCGGCATCGTGCATGTCGACTACGCGACGCTTGAGCGCACGCCCAAGCGAAGCGCGCATTGGGTGGGCGAGCTCCTGCGTCAGTGGAAAGCGCTGCGCGCTCAGAGGGTATCGTGAGTTCAGTGCGCATGGTTCAGGTTCGGAAGTCTTTCGGCGCTGAACCGATCGTCCGCGGTATTGATCTCGATATCGCGCACGGCGAATTCATGGTGCTGGTGGGCGCTTCGGGTTGCGGCAAGTCCACGCTGCTGCGACTCATCGCCGGGCTCGAGCGCCTGGATTCCGGCGAGATCTGGATTGGCGACGAGCGGGCCGATCAGCTTCCTCCCGCGGAGCGCCGGGTGGCGATGGTTTTTCAGAATTACTCGCTCTATCCCCACATGACGGTGGCGCAAAACATGGGTTTTGCGCTCAAGGTGGCGGGAGAATCCAAGGCGGTCATCCGGGAGGCGGTGGGTCGTGCCGCCGAGATCCTTCGCATCGGTCATCTGCTTGATCGACTGCCACGCGCCTTGTCGGGAGGTGAGCGCCAGCGGGTCGCCATCGGTCGTGCAATCGTTCGCAAACCGCGGGTTTTCCTGTTTGACGAGCCCTTGTCGAATCTCGATGCTGCCTTGCGCGGCGAAATGCGGCATGAACTGCTGCGACTGCACGAGCAGATCGGCGCAACCATTCTTTACGTCACCCATGACCAGACCGAGGCCATGACCCTGGGTACCCGAATTGCGCTGCTTCGCAAGGGTTCACTCGAGCAGCAGGGCACGCCCCTCGAACTCTTCAATCACCCGCGTAACCAGTACGTCGGTGCATTCCTGGGCTCGCCGCCCATGAATCAGCTGCGCGTGTCCTGGCGAGCGGCTGATAGAACCTGGCAGATCGGTGCGCACACCGTGTCCGGGCGGATGCTGCCCGCGCTCGCGTCGCTGCCGCTCCCCGAGGGGGTGGCCGCGATCGGGGTTCGACCCGAAGCGTGGGAACTCATCGATCCGCATGCGGCCGAGGACGGCATCGCCTGCACGGTGAGCTGGATTGAACACCTGGGCGACAGCGTGATTCTGTTTTGCAGCATCGAGGGCGAAGCGGCGCCGGTTGCGGTGCGACGGCCCGCCTCCGGCGCGGTGCCTGCCCGGGGTGAATCGCTTCGGATCACCGCGAGTGCTGCGAACTGCCACTTGTTTGACCAACGGGGAGAGAGGCTGTGATGCTCGCCCGCCGCTGTCTTTTTCATCCTGTCTTGAAATCGCTTTCAAAAATTGTCGGGGTCGCGTGGTGCGATGCCTGGCCGATGACCTTTGAGGAGACCCTTGATCATGGCTGCTAAACACAACACCGATCGTCTTCGGGCTAAACGTGCTGGCTCGCGTCGGGCAGACCCGCGGCTGGATGTTGAATCGGTTGAGCGGGTGGCGGAGAACCCGGTTGAGGGCCCGCGAAGCGATGTGCTTTCCGCTCGAGCGATCAACGAGGCGGTCAGGGCTCAACCCGATGAACGCGAGGCGGCGGCGCATGCTGATGCGGCCACGATCGAATATGCCGCGGACAGTGGCGGTGCTGCGGTGGCCCAGACATCGCTCGGTGAATTCGGCCGTGGGTTGTTCGGCGGCTCGGACGTGGTGCAGCTGGCGCAGGCTGGGGGTGGAGCGGTGGCCGATACGTCGGCCTCGGCGCCTGCCGCCGCGGGTGGCTTCAGCCCCGGGCTGGGGACTCTCTTCGGTCTGCTAGGCGCGGCGGGGCTCGCCGGTAGCGGATCGGGGGGTGGCGGGCTGGCGGGCGGCGCCTCTGCGGGGGCCGCGCCCAAGCCGCTGGTCACGGCCAGCATCGAAGTCATTAACGGTTATGTCGCCGGTGCGAAGGTTTGGCAGGACACCAACAACAACGGCAAGATCGATGCGGGTGAGCCCATCGGTTGGTGGGATAAAAACGGTAACGGGAAGCTCGATGCCGGCGAGCAGGAGACCAGCGCCGAGGGGCGCATCACGCTGCAGCTCGACCCGCAGGGCGGGCCGGTCCGCACACTGGGCGGCACCGATCTGTCAACCGGTAAACCCGTCACGAATTCGTTTGCCGCGCCTGCCCGGGGTACGGTGATCTCCCCGATCACGACCGTGATTCAGGCGGCGATTGCCTCGGGTGAGTCTTTGACTGATGCGGTCAACACCGTCAAGCGGGCGTTCGGCCTCGATGCTGGCGCGGACCTGCTTACGCTCGATCCGGTCGAAAGCTCACTTGGCACCGGTGCGGCGTCGGATCAGGCCATCAAGGTGAAAGCGGCCGCGGTTCAGATCTCCAACGCGATGGACCTGGGGGCGAGCCTGCTTGCAGGCGCTGGGTCGGGTGCTGACAACTCTGCGCTGGTCGCGGCATCGCTTGCCAAGGCAATCATGTCGGGGGGCGGGGCGTCGGTCAACCTGGCATCAGCGAATACGCTCAGCAGTGTGCTGACGGATGCAGTGAGCGCATCAGGGCTCAGCGGCACGGCGCGCGACAAGGCGCAGGGGGCGCTTGCCACCACCGCATTCCTGGCGGCCAATGCCAACGCCATCGTGGCCGAGGCCGTGAACGCGCCTGACCATAAGGAAGCTCTCACGGTGATCGGACGCGCGCAGCGTGTCGCGCAGGTCGAAGCTTCAGAGGCGCTCAGTGCGGCTATTCAAAGCGGGGGCGCCATGGCGACCCTCGCCTCTGGATTTTCCGGTGCGGCATTCGCGACTAAAGCTTCGCAGATCACCGACGGCGTGATCGCACCCGGTGTCTCCATGGTGAGCGTCGATGTGCTGCCCACCACCGTTGCAGCGCCCACAGGGTCAGGCATCACGGTTGAAGCGACGCCCCTCCGTGCCTCGATCACGCCGATCGGGTC